>DBIH01000118.1:0-15381 GCA_002296885.1 Flavobacterium sp. UBA807
GGTTTATTACTCTCGATAGTGTAGATTTCATTGTAGTAGATTAGAAGGCAAGCCAATTGTGGTTTAGTATTGCGAAAAAATTCTATTTCTTCCGATTTGCTCTCGAAATTGTATTGCAGGCAGGCTGTTTTTAATTTTTCTAAACTACTAACTAGTAATTTTATTGCTTCTTGTGCTACCTTTATCGGGTTGTTGTTTTCTGCCTGAATTAGAGCTAATCTCTTGTCTACCTCTGCTTTTAAGGAAGCTGCCAATGATTTCATTTGTCCTTTTGTTGAATGTTGGTTTTTGACAAATCTATTGGAGTAGGGCATTGGGAGCAAGGAATGTTATATTACATTCCCGAATTGCATAGTTTAAATTCCCGAATTGCATACCAAGTTTTGAGTGTATATTTTTTATTTGGGTTTTGACTCACACGATATGATACCAATTTTTTTTTGAGATTTTTCTTTTTATTGTATTTGTCATTTTGTTCTTCCGGGAAGTGCAGCTTGACAAAAGGCGTTTTTTAGAACAAAAGCGATTGGCGAATGAGCATGTTTTGAGGGAAGTGGAGCGGTTCCTTAACGAAAGAAAGCAAAAGGAAGCACAATACTAAAACTCAGGAGTAATGCTACGCTCTATAAATTGTATCTGGTGTTTTGTGCCTTCCGTTACTATAAATGTAGCAAAACTTCCTTAGGGATTTCTTTTTCCTTACTTTTGGATTTACAAATTTGTGTTTATGAAATCATGGGTAACTAAAGCCAAAGAAATTTTATCACACAGTTTAGGGAAGGTTCCGCAGGAATTAAATGAACTAGACTGGAAGGAGACCTTATCACCCAAAAATGATAAATTATGTCAGCATATATCGGCGTTTGCTAATTTACCGGGAGGTGGTTATTTGGTTTTTGGAGTGGAAGATAAAACGGCTACCCCAAAGGGCATTACAAAATCTGATGCCGATGCCATTGTTCAAAAATTAGCGAGTTTATGTCGTGACGGGGTTGACCCGTTGGTCTCTATTGATCATTCTATTGAGGACTATGAGGGTGTTTCCCTATTGTTTGTTCATATAAAAGAAAGCTCGGTTAAGCCAGTGCATTTAGCTACTAAAACTATTGAGCACAGTTTTATTAGAAGTGGTGGTACTACCCGTAAGGCCTCGCGGCCTGAAGTTGGAGGTTTAATGCTGAATAGTAAAACTCCTGTTTTTGAAGAATTGCACGCTTCCACTTTAAAGAATCAGATTGAAATAATGACGTTGTTGGACTATGCCACTATATATAAATTATTAAAGACACCTGTACCCACTAATGCGGAAGAAATTATGTATTGGCTTGACCGGGAAAAAATGATTGTTACTGTAGATGATTCCGGTTATTACATTACCAATTTTGGAGCTCTTGCTGCTGCACAAAACTTAACGGAGTTTGATGGATTATCCAGAAAGTCCATCCGTGTTATTAAGTATGAAGGGAAGAATAAAGCTGCCGGTAGCAAAGAATTTCCCGGATCGAAGGGATATGCTATCGGGTTTGAAGGACTTATTCAATTTCTAAAGAGTCTGTTGCCAGGTAGTGAAGTTATTAAACATGCTTTACGTGAAGAAACTGCTGTTTATCCTGAAATAGCGCTTCGTGAGTTAATTGCCAATGCTTTGATCCATCAAGATTTTAGCATTAGGGGAAGTGGCCCTATGATAGAAATTTTTGAGGATAGAATTGAAATATCCAATCCGGGAAGATTACTACCTACTAAGAAAATAGACCGTCTTATTAGAACTACTCCTGAATCCAGAAACGAAGTTTTGGCTGCTGCTTTTCGCCGTTATAATATTTGTGAGGAACGAGGGTCAGGATTTGAAAAAGCTGTAAGAGCCATTGAGCTTTTTGGATTACCCCCTTTGAAATTTCAGGAGGCTGAAAACTCTTTTAAAGTTATCATGTATTCTCCTAAAAAGTTTGCCGATATGAGTGTTCAGGAGAGAATTGAAGCCTGTTATCAGCACAGTGTAATTCAATATTTTGGGAATGATGGAATGACTAATACCTCCTTGCGTCAACGTTTTGGTATGCATGACAAGCAAGCTTCACAAATATCCCGGTTGATTAAAGAGGCTACAGATGCCGGTAGAATAAAGCCTAAGGACCCGGAAAGTGGCTCTAAAAAATTCACGATTTATCTGCCTTATTGGGCTTAAGTAGCTGAATTTTTATTTGACCGGAAAGCGGAATGTTTTTTTAACCCCTTATTAACTAAGGGGTTTTTATTTGTTCGAGTTTTGCAAGATGCTTTGCAATCATGGTGTGGTAGCATTGCAAAGCTGTTTGCCAATGGTACTGTTTTTATTTGACCGGAAAACGGAAAATTGCTTTAATCCCTTATAAAAAGAGGCTTTTTTATTTGCTCGAGTTTGCAAAATACGCTTGCAATTATGGTATGCCAGTATTGCAAAACTGTTTGCAAAAGGTACTATTTTTATTTGACCGGAAAACGGAAAATTGCTTTAATCCCTTATAAATAAAGGGTTTTTTATTTGCTCGAGTTTGCAAAATGCATTGCAAGGATGCGCGGTAGTATTGCAAACCAGCTTGCCAATGGTACCGTTTTTATTTGACCGGAAAACGGAAAAACACTTTAAGGCATTACAAATCAAGGTGTTTTTATTTGCTCGAGTTCTACAATTGCTTTATCAACTCTTTTATCTTTCCAAGGGGATATTGAACGTAGCAAAAGTATCCTTTATGGAAACTCATTATGATAGCAATTATACACTCCAAAAAAATAATGGTTTTCAGCGTATTTGATTATACAAATTCAAGATTAAGTTTTGGCATTTTATTTCTTTTATTGCCAAAGTTTAATTTTGCTATCTTAGCCCTACCACAATTAAATACTACATGAATCTTCCGCATAACAGTTTGCTTCCTGTATCTAAACTAGCCGCTTCGTTTGGGAACACTTCTGCAACATATAAATTCTATTGGTTGTTGGCTATATTGGAATTGGTGGAGGAAGGACAGGTAACGATACCGAAGCGGCATTTATTTGCGCGCATGATTGGCAATGCGTGGTATACTGTGAACTATTTTCATGTTTCGTTTGGGAAACAGGATTTAATACAGCATGCAGTACTCTCAATATTAGAGCAGGAGCGATTGACTATTGATGTAAAGAAAAATGTATTATTGACCGTATTGGAAAACTCCAACGAAAAAACTACTCAACAAACTTTGTTTCATTTTAATAAAAATGTACCGCATTGGTTTTTATCTCCGTGGTTTGCCAAAGTGGGAGAGGAGAATGATGTTACTTACCGGAAGCGGATTTACAGCTCTTCGCAGTTATTTGAAAATGATTGTTTGTATGCGCTTTATGATGACCATATTGTAGTTAACCCTGATTGGGTTAATTACCTAAAGGAAAATGCCAGAATACTCAAAGATTTTATTTATTGGAACCTGACTTTGTTTTTGCAGGTACGAAACCCGAATGTACCGGATATAGCCAACAAGCTGATACGAGCGCCATTTAGAGAATCACTTACAAACCAACGCAAGAACTACTGGGATATTGTTTTTAAGGAACTTGGAACTGTTGATTGCATTTTTACCAATACAGCTTTGACCATAGACCGCTATGCGTTGGACCATTTTGTACCTCATGCTTTTGTATCACATGACTTGATTTGGAATTTGGTGCCCATTGATACTGGTTTTAACTCAACCAAGAGCGATAAGCTACCTAATATGGAAACTCACTTTGATGGTTTCTTTAAACTGCAAAAAACTGCATTTGAAATTTTACACCATTATAGTCCAAAAAGTAAATTGCTTGAAGAGTATTTGACTATTTACCCTGATTTGAGCAGCACACAAAATTTTGATTATTCTAAGTATAAAGAAAGCATTCAGCCATTAGTTACTATTGCACATAATAATGGGTTTGGGTATTTGGTTTAATATTAAACAACAAGCACAATGGATGAATTTGATGAAATGTATCAATACAGTAAAGTGGTGGAGATTTTATTGGACTATGGATGGGTGCTTACTCCCTTTATCATCGGAAGGGATTTTCAAAAAATTCAACAACAGCTTAGCACAATAGAAGGCAAAGTTCTTTCAGAAGTGGAAAAAGATTCATTTAAGGAAGAATTATACGCCTTACTTACAGATATTACATTTAGTGTTTCAACAAGATCTTTTTTTGTTTACAGGGCAAAAGAAGTTAAACATGTTCAAAATTTTTCTCATCATATTGAGAGAGCATTACTGCATTATTATAACAACGACTATTTTTCTACGGTTTTGTGTCTATTGCCTGCTATTGAGGGTTCTCTATTATCATATTATGGTTGGCAATTCGGAACTACCCGAAAACCAAGCATTACTAAGTTGATTAAGGAAATTGAGAAATGTAGAGCAGCTACTTATAATCCAAAGAATTATAAAATGTACAGTGGATTTATATCTAACTTTTTGCAAAGATGGATTTTCTCGGACACTAGTATTGCAGATATATCTGAGTCGTATTTAAACAGGCACTATGTATTACATGGCATGGGAAATAATAATTACTATACGATTGCGGATGCCCAAAGATTGATTATGTTTTTTGATTTGTTTATAGAATTTTTATCGCTTGAACAACAAATCAATTATAATTTTATTCCAAATCCAGGAGAAAACGATTTGATTGACAGCCGGAACAATTATTATTTTAGACTTCAAACAGTTGAAATTAGTAGAAAGGAAGCAATGGAAACTGAACAAAAATTTATGGAACAAAATGTAAATTACTATACCGAAAAAAACATTCCGAACTTTAAGGATATGGTTTTACGGTTTGCTATTGAACATATGGAGTTTATGAAGGAACATGAAATTAAGTTTGGTAAAAGGAACCGAGTGCATACTTCATTATTTAAAAGAATTAAAAGTAGATTAGAAAAGATTTTGTTTTCAAAAAATAATTTTATCCACCTTTTTTAAATTTCCCCGCTTTACTATCATACGTTAAAAGTGTTTGCATTTTTGTTGTTTTATCACCATCAGTGGCATAGAAATGCATTTCATCATCTTTCATTATTATGTCGCTCTGTACTTCATTGCCCAATTTTATATTTATGGCATTGGCTTTTATATTCCCATTGTTGTCTTTTAGCGTTCTGCCGGTTATATTATCAGGAGTCACAAATTGAAAATTAATCATAGTGTTGCAGTTTAATTCCAGCAAATCGATATTTTGCCCTTCTGATGTTTTAACATAACTGTTAGTGAATGTTAAAGTAAAATTGACGGGAAAATCTTCGGACTTGTAGTCCTTGATTGTCATCCAATTTAAGAGCGCCGCATTAAAAATCTGCATACGGTTATTATTGACAACCTCAGCTAAAATTTGCTTTATGCTTTTTGTATTACTATCATCTACAGAGTAGATTATATTTGGAGAATCTTTGTGCACTTTTTTTAGCGTTTCTTCATCAGCATCGAATGTTAGTACAAGCGAGTTGAATTTATATGTAAAATTTGGTTTTATCTGCCTCACCGGCAGGAGTTGCAATAGAAAATCCCTAGTTAGAGATTCGGCTGTCATTAATTCAATTCCAAATGTTTCAGCAGCATTAACAGCATCTGTTTGAAAACCATTGGCACTAATGAATATTTTTTTATTAATGGATTTAATCCTTTCACATTTGCCGTGAAACGCTTCTAATTTTTCAACAGGAATTTTGCCTTTGTAATCTTTGCATTCAATAGCAATGTTCATTTCAAAGCCATTGATTTTAGAAGCTATTAAAACATCAATTTCTCGATTGCGACCGCTTGAATTAGGAATGCTATAGTTTCTGAATATTTGTGTATATTCAGAATCTTTAAACGTTTCCTGAATTAGTGCTATCGTTTTTTCGAACTGTTTTCCGTTATTCATTTAAGTGCGTCTTATGGCAAGTCTTTTATCTACTAAAGCTAAATATTTCATTCCGCTTTGGTCAAAAATATCTTCAGGCTTCTCTACTTTTGAAGCTGCATGAACTCCATTTAAAAACCCAGGGGTTGCTGCGGCAATCGCCAAGAATTTATTTTCGACAGTTAACATGGATATCCCCGAACTTAAAAGCCCGCAAACTGTTCCGTAAAAAATATTGCCCATTTGGCTTTCATTCATTTTTGCAGAGAGTTCCTCTTTTCGGAATTTTAGTTCCTTTATAGTTTCTGTAAATAATTCGGTGCCTTCTATGTACTGGGGATTTAGTACTAATAGCTCCACTTTGTTCTTAAAATCTTTAAGCAGGTCAGTATGCTTATCCTTAAAAGCCCTAACTTTTACCAAATCTATGTTTTCGGGAAATGGGATTAGTTCTTTTAAAATTGTTCCTCTTTTCCTGTTTTGATTCATTTTTGAAGTCATTAACCCGGTTACGTTGACAACATCTGTTGTAGGTAGCATTTGCAATTCTTTGCTAATCGTCATGGCTAATAGTTTCATTAATAGATTAGCGGTTTTGCTTTCTACCAAATACCAACTATCATTAGGACTTAGTCTTTGTGCTAAACCTAAATCCTGTAAAGCATAAAATATTTCGCCATCAAACTTATCAGCATGTAATTTAGAAGGGAAAAAGCGTTGCGGTGGTCTTGAATTTTTACGAATATCTAAATTAGCATTGCTTCTTATGAAACTATTTTTATGCTGATTAAGGTACTCTAAGAATGCCTTTGAAAACTCTATAGGATTAATAATCTCCAGAGGATTGACAGGGATTACCAATTCATTTTGAACCAAATCAAGCATGAACGGATCGTAATTTCCATTAGGTTTATAGAAATATTCCTGAGGAACAATTGAACCAATAGTATCGTAATACAATAGTGTCCTCAATGTCCAATCAGTACGTGGGAGATTGATGTATGGGTAATATAAAATGTTATCCATAGGTGTAGTTTACCATATTAATGCTAATCTTGAGTTACCTGCCACTGTCCGTTTTCATAATTACATGTGACACTACCAATTAAATCACCCGCTAAATTTCTTATATATAATCTTTTGAAGGTAGCCAGGACTATTACAATATTTTCAGTATCAACAGCAAAATTAGCTAGGACTAATGCATCAATTTCTGCCTGATTACTATTGTAAACGTAATCCCATTTAATATTATTAACAGAAGAAGGGCTTGTATCAATGATTAAATTGCCCGGGGTTCTAACTATTTGAACTGTTCCAATATTTCGATTATTATATAGTATTTCGGCAAAAGTACCAAAATCGATTGCGCTGTCGACAGGGATTCTTAATCTTGAGGAGATTATATTTGCTAATTCGTTCATAATTTTATAAATTTTGACCTTGTAAATATACTTATAAATCCGAAAATTATGACATCTGTTAACCACAATATTCTGAAGGGAAAAGCCGCTGAACGGTACTTTGATTTACATAATGCATTACTAGAATTTTCGAATCTTTTTACATACACAGAAGCCAGTGAGCGAAGTATTGCCATAGTTGGTGCCGCTTACCTCGAAATGGTGCTTGACCATATACTATTAGCATTTTTGCCTGAAGATGAAAAGGAAGTTTTGAAGCTAATGGATTATAATGGGCCTCTTGGAAACTTTAGCGGTAAAATAAACATGTGTTATTGTCTTGGTCTTATTGATAAAGTTATAAAGGATGACTTAAATAATATTCGGAAAATTAGAAATAAATTTGCTCATGATATGGTGGTTAGTTTTACTGATGAACCCATTCAATCATGGTGTCGTGCCTTAAAATGGCATACCGTTTCGCTGACCCCATTTATTCCGAAAGATGCGACCAATCGTGATTTATTTCAAGTAGGTGTACATCAACTTATCAGCCATTTAAATGGTTGTATTGGAATAGCACGAAACCAAAAGCGGAGTCTTTTGAATAACTTTAATTAGGGGCTATATGCTTTATAGAACATGAAAATTTTATTAAAAATTTGTGTACATTTACCCACGTTATTACATCATTTATGAGCAGAATAAAAATCGAAAATTTCGGACCAATTAAAGCAGGGTTGCTTGGAAACAACGGATGGCTTGACATTAAGCGTGTGACGGTGTTTATTGGTAACCAAGGTTCGGGAAAAAGTACTGTTGCAAAATTAATCTCAACCTTGATTTGGATTGAAAAGGCATTGGTGCGAGGTGATTTTAGGACTTTAACCAAAGAAGCGTTCAGAGTACATTGTTCCTATCAAAATATAGGCTCGTACTTTAAAGACACAACTGTTATTGAATATCATGGTAAGGCATTTATCATACGCTATTCAGCCGATAGTGAAGATGTTTTCATAGAAAGAAACCCGAATAATGGTTATTCTTTCCCTAAGATTATGTATGTGCCTGCTGAAAGAAATTTGGTAGGTTCGGTTAGAAACGTTAGAAACCTGAAAGGTTTACCCAGTACACTTTATACTTTTGCTGACGAGTATTTTGATGCGTTGGATGAGATTGACGCGTTGGATGGTATTGTGGAATTACCAATTAATAATGCGCAATTAGAATACGAAAAGTTTAGCAATATTGTTAGGATAAAAGGAAATGATTATTCCGTAAACCTAACAGAGGCCTCCAGTGGTTTTCAATCTTTTGTGCCGCTATATATGGTAAGTTCTTATTTGGCTGACTCCCTTTTTAGAAAACGTGACCATTCGACAAAGTTTTTAAGTTTAGAAGAGGAGAGGCAGTTGTTTTTGCAAGTGCAGGAGATTATGAATGAGGCAACTCTTTCTGAGGACGTGAAACGTGCGCAGCTGCAATTATTATCAGCGCAGCGCAGTTATTCGGCATTTGTTAATATTGTTGAAGAACCTGAACAAAACCTGTTTCCGACATCGCAACGCGAGGTTTTGAATACCTTATTGCGCTTTAGCAATCAGAATGAGAACAACAAATTAATTGTAACCACCCATAGCCCTTATCTTCTAAATTATTTAACCTTAGCCGTTAAAGCTCACTCGTTGCTTGAGAGCAGTACTAAAAGCGATACAATTGTTCGTAAGATACATCAAATTGTACCCATTATTTCTGTTTTGAATGGTGACGAATTGGTTGTTTATGAAATGGATGAAACCGAAGGAACAATTTCATTACTTGAGGATTACCACGGTATGCCATCAGATGATAATAAACTTAACGAACGACTTGGCGAAACCAATGAGCTTTTTGCCCGATTACTGGAAATACAGCAAAAGTTATGAGTTTAGATTTTATGGAAGCACGATGTCAAACACATTCGAGCAGAAAAAAGTTTGGGCTTTGTGATGACCCGCCGCCAGCGAAAAACCCCGCTTATATTGATGAGACTAATGGCGCTAAATGGATAGCAGTTGTAATTAATGAGTAGACTTATGATTGCACTTTTACCGCCATTGACAACTGTATAGATGTTAGAAAACCCAGTGGAAAACCGGACAAACGATGTGAAGGGATGTTATCTTATAACGACACCGTGATATTAGTTGAATTAAAACAACGGGGTGCTTTAGGACCTAATTGGGTAAAGGATGCTGAACAACAGCTTCGAGTAACCATAGATCATTTTGAAAAAACTGAAGCCGCTGAAAGTTTTGAGAATAAGAAAGCCTATATTGCTAATAGCGAGCATCCAAAGTTTAAAGAAAGTCAAATTGAACGAATGGAAAAGTTTGCTGAGGATACAGGTTATATTCTGCGAATTGAAAATAGAATAATTTTAATGTAAATTACATAATTGCATCACATTAAATAAAGAGATAAAACACTTTTTACGAATTCTTTTTTCATCTAATTGATTTAAAATACTCTCTTGGGATTTAATTTACTTCCTCTTTGTTCTTCGTTAGTAAGTTCGATAGGCACTTTACCAATTTCTAGAGCATGTTGGTAATGACGGTTCATCCAAACTACTTCTGTACGCTCGTGGGATTGTCCTTTAGAATCTTTGGTAGCAGTTGTAATTTCTTTTCTGCTCCAGCCTCTATCTGCTGTTAGTGTATTGTCATAGAGATCATTGGCGTAGCCACTTATAAAAACCATACAGTGAGCATCATTAGCTAATTTCAATAATTTTTTATGGAAGTCTGCACAATTTGCTTCAATAGTATAGCCATTAGTGCGTTCCGCTAAATATGGTGGGTCCAAGTAGATTAATGTTGCCGGACGGTCGGTAAATCTTTTGATAACGCTTAAGGCATCTTTGTTCTCAATTCGGACTTTTTTCAATCTTTCAACAACTTTTTTCAATCTTTCAGGTAGGTTATTCCATCTGTTAACGCGGGCATCATGACCATTTCGCGAATACGAATCTGAATATGAAAAGCCACCTTTTTCTTCACCAAATACTGCATTGATGGCCATCATTGCCTGCACTACAAATGTTCTCGCTCTTTCTAAATCGCTTAAGCCGTCTTTATCCTTGCGAGCTCTATTTAGTTCCTCTTCAGCATAAGGTGTATGCTCAATTGCATCAATAAGTTGTTTATTATTATCCCTCAGTTGTTTAAAAAAATTATAGATTTCGCTATCATAGTCGTTAATAATCTCAATTGGCGCCGGTTTTTTACGCAGCGTTAAAGCAGCTGAACCACAGAATGCCTCAATCCAGCAATTGTGCGGTGGAAGATTTGCACATAATTCTAACGCGATTTTATTTTTTGAGCCGAAATAACCGAAAGGTGGATTTATTTTTTTAGGGGACTTCACTTTTTTTATTTTAATTTCTTTTTCCATAACTATTTTGGGCCAAAAATTCTTTTATAAGCCGAAATATCGTCATCTGTTTCATCATACAAATCTAAGTTATAAATCTCATAATCGGTTTCAATGATATCATACATTTTTTGAGCTTTAGCTTCTAAATTGTTTTTGATGTCCTGGTCTATCGAATTTTCGTACTGCAAAAAATAATAGTTAGCCTCATACAACTCAGATCCTCCAACGCGATGAATTCGGTCTAATGATTGAAGATACTGAGCTCCGTTATATGATAAATCATAATATATTGCGTGAAAACAAGTTTTATGTAGCGAAATTGATTCGGCACAGGCTGCCGGATTTGCGATTAAAATATCTAATCCGCTATTCAAGTCTAAGAATTCATCCCTGATATCTTCTCTGGTCTTTTCTTCGCCTATTAAGGTGGAATCATCTTTTCTTACAGGCGTTTTTCCATAAATTAATTCTGCCCGATATCCAACAGAATTAAAATGATTTTTAATTAATTGTAATGTCCCTATAAAATTTGACCATATTAAAACCTTTTCTCCTCTTTTTCGTAAAGTCATTACTAATTCATTAAGGGCTTCTAGTTTTCCAGATATTTCTAAATTATCATAATTTTTAATTTGTTTTTCTAATTCGGAATTATCAATGAATTTCTCTGTGTAATCATCAATGGCTGAAAGAAGTAGCTTTGGATAAGAAACGGCTTGTCTTAATCTCATCATTCGTCCTCTCCATAAATTTTGAAGAATGTTTTCATTTCGAAAATAATCGGATTGATCTAATTCAAAAATTTTGGCTTTGACTGCTTCGTATATTGTCTTTTCTACATCTTTCATTTGAACGATAATAGGCTCATGAAAAACTGCAGGAATAAGTCCCAAGTCTTTTTTTCTTACTCTATAAAAAAGCGGACCGATATGACTATCTAACAATTCTTTTACATTTTCATTTTTCTTATTTTTTTCCCATGTATTAATCTGTATTTTGTCATCATTTGAAAGTGGGGTGTTTTCCTGCCACAAAAAATCAAATAAGTTGAATATGTCTTTGTAACTTTTGGGGATTGGTGTGCCGGTAAGAACCCCTTTAAAAGTTGCTTTTTTTCCTATTTCCATAATTGAAGTAGCCCATGAACCTCCAAGCTGTTTTATGTAATGAGCTTCATCTATTATTAAAAATACATTTGTATTTATTTGAGTGAAAAATTTAGTTATCTCTTTATAGTCATTTAAGGCGGTATGGAATGTACATAAGTATAACTCATGAGCATTTTCCTGACTTCGATAATATTCACTTTTTCGAAATGATTTAGTGCCTCCTGATAAAATAATGGTATTTGCTTTTCTGCCTAATGTTTCTTGAAATTCATGTTGCCAAGGTTGAAAACAGGAAGGAGGACCAATTATGAACAAAATATTACATTTTGCTTCCTGTCTTAATTTTTCGTATACAGACAAGACAGTCGATGTTTTGCCACTTCCGGGAACAGAAAAATTTGCGCCATTTTTAAGGGTATAAAAATGATAAGCAGATTTTAATTGATGAGACTTTAATTTTCTTGGCAATGTATTCGTAAAGTTTTTAAATTCTTCAAAATCATTACCTAATATTTTGCCTTCTTTTATATTTTTCGCATAATTAAAAATTGTTTCCAATTCATGTTTCTTTTGAAGGCTATACTTTATAATATTATTTACATCTTGAGAAAGCAGATATTCTATATTTTCATCATTCAAAAAATTAATAATTTGAATTAAGTCTTGTTCTTTAATTGCAATAGTCTTAATCAATTTGCTTTCACTTTCAACATAGCCGAAAAAGTTCAATTGAGAGATTTGATATTTTTTCAAATCTAACATTCCGCTAAGAACAATTTCATTATTAATTATATCGATTTTCAAATCTCAATTATTTTTTTCCTAACCTATTTAATTTTCCTCTTTCGTTGTCAATAATGTGATATAATTCATCTGCTCTATCGGATATTTTTCGACATAAAATTAGAGCATCTTTGTAATTCTCAATTCCCATTTCTTCAATTTTCATATTTTCATGGTTCAATTTTTTAAGACTATCTTCAAGCAATTCAAAAGGCTTCATTCTTTCGACTTGATTATGTACCACCCTATAAGCTTTCATCAAATTGCCTAGAACCCCTTCTTTTACTTTGCTATTTTCTCCCCATTTATCATCAATTTCTCTTTCGGTAGCATAAATACCATTTTTATCTTTTTTATCTTTATCGTCTATGTCATCAGGAACATCTAATGCAATATTGAGAATATGTTTTTTTGCTTCAGGTTTGCTTAAGTATTTTTTGAGATTGCCGGGCCGTACAAATGAGTGAACCTTTCCTAAAACCTTTTCGATTTCTTTTGAATCTAACTTTCTTTTCCTAATAATTTTAAAAATAGCATTCTCAATTTTGCCAACCTCATTACTATCATTAATTCCAAGTTGTTTTATTGCACTTGGATTTTTTAAAGTGCCATAATAGAAGTTACTATAATCTTTGAATGCTTGCCAACGTCCTTCTTTATCTCCGGCACTTTCTGAAATTGTATTATATAATCCTTCCCTGTTAAACGTCTTTAAATATCTATCAACGCATTCAAGCGGTAATAAATAATCTCTTTGAAATTGTTTTTCAACCGTTTGTAATTCTCTTGTCGACTTATCTGAATATTGAGGGTCATCTTTAATTTGGGCTAGTAGAGAGTAGTTATCTTTTATATTGTCTCTTATCGTGAGTGCTCTATTTAAACCATGATACTCAGATTTACCATCGTCCTGAAGTTGATATCTATTTTCTATTCTCTTTATGTCAAACAATGAAACATTTTCTGGAAGAATAATGACACGCATTTTTTCAAATTGTGAACTTTTATGACTTTCTTCATATAATTCTTCAAGAATCATTTTACGTCTATTCCCATTAATGAGAAAACCATCACAAGTTATTATTGCTGGCTGTAACTGTCCTTTATGTTTTATTTGTTGTTTTAATATTTCTTTTTTGTCCGGATCATTTTTTCCTAAGAAGGTTCTTAATAGCTCTTGTGTTTCATCACTTAATTCATTTAAAGTACCATTTATCTTTTCATAACTCTCGACTTCTGCCTTAATTCTTCCATTCTCCTTTCGAAATTTTAATTCTTTAACAGGTAATTCATATATTTTACTAGTTTTTCCCTTTATTAAATTGTTTTGAAAATCAATTACATCTTCAGTTGGTGGAGTTGCATCATCTCGTAACTTTTCAATTTTTGTTTTTAATGTTTTATCAACTGACCTCATTTCTTCTGTGAAAGTGAGCTCAGGAATAGTTTCTGAAGGATTGAAAATATTTTGAGTCCCTATTTGAGTCCCTATTTTCTGGTTATTTCCCTGATTGTTAAATTGGGTGCCAGAGCCCTCATTTTTATTTATTTGCTCCATATTTTTAATAATTGCCTGTTCAACAATAAAATCAGAAACATGATAGTTCCCACTTTCATGCTTTGATTTGAATTCTGTCAATTTTTTTGTTGGATATTCAATAACATTGTTTGTTTTTTTATGATGGTTACTACACATCAAGATTAAATTTTCAAAACTTCTTCTGTATTCATCGTTCGAATCCGAATTATATCTTTCTCCTCCTTCTTCTGCTGCTTCAATATGGCAAATTTCACCAATAACAGTTCCAGAACTATTTACAATTTCTTCGTTGCAGTTTGGATAGGCACACTGATTTTTTGAAACTGCAAATAATCTTTTTATAACCGATGGCTTTAAAGGTAATCTTGACATTTGATTTTTTTTACAAATTAATTTTAAATGTTAAAATATGCATATTATATGCCTTAGTTTTAAGTATAAATATAATCTAATTTGCTAGGTTAATTTTGGGATTATTAATTCAAAAGAATTAATAATTTTATGAAAGTAACTATCTGTTGTGGTATTTGATAGTAACTACTCTTTTTCTAAGTCAAATTTGAAATCAAATAATTCTTTTGGCTCTATGTCAAGACCTTTGGCAATTGAAATTATTGTCCCCAAAGATGCTCCATGTTCACCATTTAAAACTCTATATACTTGTTTTGGTTCTATTTTTCCTATTGAAGCAACAGTCATAACATCTGTTTCTTTCTTATTTAGGAGTTGTTGCAGATGCTCTCCAAATTTAATATAGTATTTTTTTCTAATGTCTTTCACAATGTGAAATTCAGTTGAATTTTAGAAAAATAATTGTCAAATTTGACAATTTGTAAAAATAATTGTATGTTTGTGTCATATTTGATAATAATAATTATCATTTTATATTTGCGATTCTTCAAATAATAATATTGAAGCATTCGCTTTGAATCTCGTATCAGAAAACTGGCGTTTTAAATACCACGAGATGATAAGTGTAAATGCTCACGCTCCAGGGCGTGGGCTCACTTATTTGTGGTAAGGGTATGCCAGTACCTCTGATACAATAAGCTGAGTTCCGCGCCTTTTTTTATGGGCTATAACCAGCTATTGTGATTCACCTTTTATTATTTAGACTATTCCTGATATCCTGCGTGGGATGAGGTATAGTTTTTAGTTGGGTTAGTTAAGTTGCTATGCCCCGCGCAGGTTTTTAAACCACCCCGGCTCAGCAAGGCTGAGCCACCCC
>DBIH01000118.1:15515-16633 GCA_002296885.1 Flavobacterium sp. UBA807
GGGGGGGAGCCGTTAAGATTATTAACCACAAAACCTAAAAGCCTATGGTATAGACAACACAACTACACACAAAATAGACTTCCTACCTCGTCGCCAAACTCGTTAGGAAGCCTAAGCTTAATCAAACTATTGTTCAATTAAAACCAAACCAATATTATGAATAAAAATCGTATTGGCAAAGGGAGGTGGCTTTTAGCTATCGGACTTTGTCTATATTTTCAAATGGCTTTTTCTTTTAGAGACAAGAAGCAAGAAACAAGAAGCAAGACAGAGACTCTGAAACAAGTTCAGAGCAAGCAAGAGACCCTGAAACAAGTTCAGGGCAAGATTACCGGAACCGTGACGGATGCTAATGGTGTGCTTTCGGGAGTAACCGTTACCTTGAAGGGCAAACCTATTAGTACTATAACAGATAACAAAGGGCAGTTTAGTATAGCAGCTGAACAGGGCGATGTACTTGTTTTTAGTTATATCGGCTATAAAGAAGTGGCAGTCACAATCGGAGTCGATAGTATTGTTAATGTGACGATGCAGGAGGATTCGACTACACTGAAAGAAGTTACTATTAATGCGGGCTATTATACTGTAAAAGACAAGGAACGCACGGGAAGTATTGCTAAAATTACCTCAAAGGACATTTCAACACAGCCTGTGTCTAATGTGCTTGCTGTAATGCAAGGACGAATGGCCGGTGTGGATATAGTGCAAACTACCGGAGTGCCGGGAGGTGGATTTGATATCAGGATTAGAGGGCTTAATAGTATGCGTAGTGGCGGCAATGCGCCCTTGTATGTTATAGACGGTGTGCCGTTTGCCTCGGATGCTATTGGAGATTCGCAGACCTCATCGACTTTGCCTACTGCTACGAGTCCGTTGAACTCGATTAACCCCAATGATATTGAAAGCATCGAGATATTGAAGGATGCCGATGCAACCGCTATTTATGGCTCTCGTGGTGCTAACGGTGTGGTGCTGATTACTACCAAAAAAGGCAAGGCAGGCAAAACCCAGTTTACTGCCAGTGCCAGTACCGGAACCGGGCAAATTACCAAAAAGCTAGACTTATTGAATACACCCCAATACCTTGCGATACGCCAACAGGCGTTTGCCAACGATGG
>DBIH01000138.1 GCA_002296885.1 Flavobacterium sp. UBA807
GTATCACGAACATACAAATCGTAGCGGACTGTTTTTTGAGCAGATGCCGTTATCGTGAGAAGTAGTACTATAAATGAGGACTTTATTTTCATAATTTGATTTTTTAAAATTTTAAATTTCTTAGTCTCAACGCATTTACAATTACTGAAACCGAACTAAAACTCATTGCTAAAGCGGCAATCATTGGCGACAATAAAACTCCAAAATACGGATATAAAACTCCCGCTGCAATTGGAACACCTAACACATTATAGAAAAATGCAAAAAATAAGTTCTGCTTAATATTTCTCATAACGGCATGACTTAAATTCTTGGCTTTCACTATACCCTGCAAATCGCCTTTTACTAATGTGATTTTGGCACTTTCAATTGCTACATCGGTTCCTGTTCCCATGGCTATTCCTATATTAGCTTGTGCTAATGCAGGTGCATCATTTATACCATCGCCTGCCATCGCTACAATTTTTCCTTCGGATTGTAAATGTTTTATTTCGTTTAATTTGTCTTCGGGTAAACAACCTGCTTTGTAGGATGATAATTTTAATTCATCAGCAACAGCTTTGGCGGTATTTAGATTGTCGCCAGTTAACATAATTACTTCAACTCCTTGGTGCATTAGTTCTGCTATAGCTTCTTTACTTGATGTTTTAATTGCATCGGTAATTGATACAAAACCAACTGCAACACCATCAACAGCAATGTATGAAACGGTTTTCCCAAGTTTTTGTTCGGCAATAATTTTGTTTTCCAAATCATTTGAAACACTTGCCTTTACTTGTTCCATTAGTGTTTTATTCCCTAATGCTACTTTTTTATTGGTTACTGTTCCTATAACTCCTTTGCCTACAACGGCTTCAAAATCTTTAACTTCAATTAATGAAATGGATTTTGTTTTTGCATAATTCAGAACAGCTTGTGCCAATGGATGCTCACTATACTGGTTTAACGAAGCAATGCTTTGTAATAAATCATTATCGTTGTTATCTGACGAATAAATTTTTTCTACTGATGGTTTTCCCTCTGTAATGGTTCCTGTTTTATCAGTTATTAAAACATTAACCTTATTCATATTCTCTAAAGCTTCCGCATTTTTTATCAAAACGCCTGATTGAGCACCTTTACCAACACCCACCATCACTGACATTGGAGTTGCCAATCCTAAAGCACAAGGACAGGCAATAATTAAAACGGCAATAGCATTTATAAATCCGTAAACTAATGCAGGTTCGGGACCAAATTTTGCCCAAATGAAAAAGGTAATTGCCGAAATAATCACAACAATTGGTACAAAATATTTTGCGATACTATCGGCTAATTTTTGAATTGGCGCTCTTGAACGACTGGCATCATTTACCATTTGAACGATTTGAGAAAGTAAGGTTTCTGAACCAACTTTTTCAGCTACCATCACAAATGATTTACTACCGTTGATTGTTCCTGCAATTACATTGTCATCTTTCTTTTTGTCAACGGGTATTGGTTCTCCAGTAATCATTGCTTCGTCAATGTTACTTTCACCATCGGTTATTTTTCCATCTACAGGAATTTTGTCCCCAGGTTTTACTCTCAATAGATTGCCTTTTTTGATGTCGTGAATTGAGATTACTTTATCGCTTCCGTTAATGACTAAAGTAGCTTCAGTAGGAGCCAATTTTAATAATTCTTTTATCGCTCCACTGGTTTGACTATGCGCTCTCGCTTCTAACAATTGCCCTAACAAAACCAAAGTAAGAATGACAGTTGTAGCTTCAAAATAGAGTAATACTGTTCCGTATTCGGTCTTAAATTCACTTGGAAAAATATCAGGGAAAAACATCCCGACTAAACTAAACAGAAAAGCCACTCCTGTACCAATTCCGATAAGGGTAAACATATTCAAATTCCATGTTATTATTGACTTCCAAGCACGAACAAAGAATATCCAACAGGCATAAAAAACTACAGGAAACGAAAGAATTAATTGTACCCAATTCCATTTTGAAGCGTTCATAAGTTGCAATAAAGGATTGTTATGCGCCATTTCTATCATTGCAATAGCGAAAATGGGAATTGTAAATACAACCGCTATTTTCATTTTCTTTACCAAATCCTTATACGTTTTTTGGTCTTCGGTGTCAGTTGGATTCATAGGGACTAAATCCATTCCACATATAGGACAAGAACCCGGATTTTCTTGAATAACTTCTGGGTGCATTGGACAAGTGTATAAAGTTTTGCTAACAGTCAACTCTGGTGCTTTGACTAAATCCATTCCGCACACAGGACAATCGCCTGCTTTATCATAGACTTTTTCTCCTTCGCAGTGCATTGGGCAATAGTATTTGCCATTAGCATTAATAGGCACTTTGATTTCTTTTTTATCGCTATGAGAATGTGTAGAGCAACAAGATTTTGTAGTAAACTCATTCTTTGCTGATTGCTCCGACATTTTGCTATTAGTCATTTCTATGGTGTATTTTCCAACTGCTGTTAATGCTTCTTGAAATTGTGCTGTTGGAATGTGTTTGTCCATAGTTATAGTTGCGATTGGTGGGTTTAATGAAACTTTTGCTTTAACGCCATCAATAGCATTCAATGTTTTTTCGACTTTGGTGCGACAACCATCACAAGTCATTCCAGTAATGTTATAAGTATGTATCATCATTTATTATTTTAATACAAATTTCCAGTTTAACACTTTTTTGGAGTTGCACAATTTTGGGTTTGATTTGCAAGATTTATAAATCTTCGATTTGTCGTCTTTTTATGCTTTTTAAATTTTTAAAATAAGTTGGTGAAAAGCCCGTTACTTTTTTGAATTGATTGCTCAAATGAGAAACTGTACTGTAATTTAAAGAATAGGCTATTTCGCTTAATGATAGTTCATCATAAATAATTAACTCTTTTACTTTTTCAATTTTCTGATTAATGAAATATTTCTCAATAGTAGTGTTCTCTACCTCGGAAAACAGATTACTCAAGGTATTGTAGTCTTGATGCAGTTGTTGTGATAGGTAATCAGATAAATTGCTTTTCAAATCATTGTTTTTATTCTGAACTAAATCAATAATAAGTGTTTTAATCTTATCTATTGTTTTGCTTTTTCTGTCATTAATTAAATCAAAACCAATAGCACGAAGGCTTTTTAGTAATTCCTTTTTTTGATTTTCGTCAATTTCTTTTTTCAATTCAACTTCTCCTAATTCAACAGCAATAGGATTAATGCCCATGTTTTCAAACACAGACTTCACGACCATTTTACAACGACTACAAACCATATTTTTTATATACA
>DBIH01000287.1 GCA_002296885.1 Flavobacterium sp. UBA807
TTTACCAAATCGGTTGCGTTGGAATTAGGTTCGAGAAATATCCGTTGCAACGCTATTGCACCAGGCTTTATTGAAACTGAAATGACTGCCAAATTAAACGAAGATGTGGTGCAGGGCTGGAGAGATTCTATTCCTTTAAAACGCGGTGGAACTCCTGAAGATGTTGCCAATGCTTGTCTTTACTTTGCTTCAGATATGAGTGCTTATGTTTCGGGACAAGTCTTGAATGTTGATGGCGGAATGCTTACTTAAGATTATTATAAATTTTAAATTATAAATTTTGAATTATTTGGGAGCTGATCCCGCTTTCCGCTATATCTTTTGCTTCGCAAAAGGATGCCGCTACAATCGGGGCTAAGTCATCCCATCATTAATAAAATCCAATTCAAAATTTAAAATTCAAAATTCAAAATAGAAATAATGAACACCACAACAATCCTGTTATTACTTGTATCAATACTAATTGCTGCTGGTTTATCATTTTACCAATATCTGTATAAAGTCAAAAGCAAATCGAATGTGAATTTGCTTTTGGCTTTTTTGCGTTTCATCTCCATTTTCGGATTGTTGCTTTTATTGATAAATCCAATTATCACAAGAAAAACAGTTGAAACTGTAAAAACGCCATTGCCCATAGTTATTGACAATTCAGCTTCTGTAAAAGATTTAAAAGCTGATAAATCGGCGATGGAAGTTTTTCAGAAGCTTTCTGAGAATAAAGATTTAGCCGATAAGTTTGATGTGCAAACGTATCAGTTTGATGCTGATTTTTTACCATCAGATACCATCGATTTCAAAGGAAAACAGACTAACATTGATATTGTTGCCAAAAATTTAAAGAGCATCTACAAAAACCAGCATTATCCAACAGTTTTGATTTCTGACGGAAATCAGACATCGGGTGAAGATTATGTTTTCGGATTTAATCCGGATAATAAAGTATATCCTTTAGTTGTTGGTGATACGATGACTTATCTGGATTTAAGGATTTCACAGTTGAATGTCAATAAATATGCCTTTCACAAAAACAAGTTTCCGGTTGAAGTTTTCCTGAATTATGCCGGAAACAAAAGCATCAACGCCACTTTTAAAATCTCACAAGGCAATAGTGTTCTGAATGAGCAAACCGTAGCTTTTTCACCTTCCAAGAAATCAGCAACATTAAATGTTTTATTGCCAGCAGATAAAGCGGGATTACAGATTTTAAGAGCTACCATTTCTTCAAAAGAACAGGAAAAGAATACATACAACAATATCAAAAATTTTGCTGTCGATGTTATTGATCAAAAGACAGAAGTCGCTTTGATTTCTTCATTACCGCATCCTGATTTAGGCGCTATAAAACGAAGCATCGAATCGAATGCTCAAAGAAAAGTAACCATACTCAAACCAAGTCAGGTTAATTCATTAAACAATTATAATGTACTGATATTATATCAGCCAAACGGAGAATTTAAAACTATTTTCGACCAAAACGAAAATGCAAAAATCAACACCTGGATTATAACAGGAAACGATACCGATTTTGGTTTTTTAAATCAGAATCAAAATAACTATACATTCAAAATGAGCGGTCAGAAAGAAGATTATTTGGCTGCGTTTAACAATCAGTTCAATCTTTTTGCGTTAGATAATATTGGATTCGAACAGTTCCCACCATTGGAAAATCCATTTGGTGCCATTACGGCTTCAGGAAATAATAATGTTTTATTATCTTCTACAATTCGAAATATTGCTACCAATCAACCCTTATTAGCTTTCACGGAAAATCAGGGTAGACGGACTGCCTTTTTGTTTGGAGAAAATATATGGAAATGGAGAGCCAACAGTTATGTGAATAAAAAGACTTTTGCAGATTTTGATATTTTTCTCGATAAAACCATACAATATCTGGCTTCAAATAATGCCCGAAAGTCTTTGGTTGTAAATCACGAGCGTTTTTATAATTCGGGTGAAGGCATTGAAATTACGGCTCAATATTTCAATAAAAATTATGAGCTTGATGAAAAGGCAAGATTGACCATTTCGGTTACTAATACTAAAACGAAACAGGTTAAACATTATGATTTGCTTCGTACTTCAAATGCTTTCAAGGTTAACCTTGATGGATTGTCTGCGGGAAATTATGCATTTACTGTAAAGGAATTGAATTCAAATTCAACCTATAGCAGTAGTTTTGAGGTATTGGATTTTGACATTGAAAAGCAATTTGTAAATCCGGATTGGAACAAACTGAACCAATTAGCAAATCAGACGAAAGGCAAAGCCTTCCTGCCAAATCAGGCTGATGAACTTATAAAACAGCTACTGACTGATGACAGTTATAAAGCTATTCAAAAGACCTTAGTAAAAAAATCTCCTTTGATTGACTGGATTTGGTTGTTGGTTTTAATAGCAGTTTCTCTAACTGCTGAATGGTTTATCAGAAAATATAACGGTTTATTGTAATTAAAACTTAACGTACTTTTCAGTCAAAGTTTTATCTATACCTTTTGCCACAGCCTTTTTTGATTGTTTCCGAAGGATAAATTCAAAAATACTCATCCATCCCGGAAGATTACTTTCACTAATATTAAATAACCAGGCCAAGGCCAGTTTGTCTTTTGGAAAACCGTTTGATCTGCATAAACCGTCTTGAGCTAATCCGTAACCAATTTGCAACGATTGTTCAAATCCGCGGCTGGCAGGACGTAGTTCAACTCTGAATTTACAAGGCTTACCACTTCTGTTACGGAAAAAATGAATCACATTTCTGTCGGCAGTTGCAGATTGATTTTCTTTAAGTGTGTGGATGGTCTTTCCTAATTTAATCTGAACTTCTCCTTCAACACAATTAAAAGATTCAGAATATGTTTTGTGATAGTGCGAACCGACACCACCACCATCAGCCAATTCAACCTCAACCAAAGTATATTCTCCATTTGTTTCATCACTTGTTTTTATGAAAGTGACATAATCTTTCTGAATAGGATTGTAAATTTTTCTTTCCATTAAAATTTGAATTTCCGGTATAAACGAAATTAACGAAAATTGAGTTTTAATTATTCCATTTTAAGCTAAAAAAATAGTTGTAAATGAAGCTTAAAGAAAGAAAAAAGCTTCTTTTTTTTCTGCTGTTCAACGAAATATCCTTACACTTTATCGAGGTTTTAAATTTAATAAACCCTTTAAAATCAATACTTAGCGAATTAATTGTAGTTTTTTAGCCATCAAAAAAGAGCCAAAAAACTACAAAATTTTGAAGTTTGTCCGATTTATCATTCGCACAACGATTTTTTTGTTTTTTTAAAATCTCGCTCGATAATTTTAGAATTCAATTAACACCTACACTTACTATGAAAAAAATTACAATCAATTCGACAAGATCGAATGAAAGGTCTCATATTACTTTCATTCAATCGCTTTTATTTTTGTTAGTCTTATTTGGAGTTCAAAATTCCTTTGCTCAAAAAACTTGGGACGGAGGAGCAGGAACCAGCAATTGGGGCGATGCTAACAATTGGAATAACAACACATTACCTATATCTTCGGATAATGTAATCATTGGTAATGGTGTTACCGTTGTTTTGAATGTTGATGCAACCGTAGCATCATTAACCATTGGAGGGGCTTCAAACAGTACATTTACAATAGGAAGCGGAAATCAAAATAGGACTTTTACGGTTAGCGGAACAGTAACGGTAAATTCAGGCGTAACATTAACTTCAACAGGAAATGGAGGAAACACTTTTAACATAGGAGGAAACCTAAGCAATGCCGGAACCTTTAGTGATAATGGTGGTGATATGAATGTCATTTTCAATGGTGGTTCTCAAACCATTAGTGGAGCCGGGACATTTACATTTACTGATTTCTTATTTTCGGCAGCCGGAACTAAAACAATCAATTCTAATATTACTGTAAATGGAAACTGGACCAATAATGGTGGAACAGTTGGGGGTATAGGAACGGTAACCCTGGCCGGAACATGTACAATAGGAGGTTCTTCAACTACAGCATTCCCTAATTTAACAACAACAGGAACAATCACTCAAGGAATCAATACTAGTGTGTCAGGGAATTTTAATAAAACAGCTGGAACTTATACCATAGGAGCTTCAACAAGCAGTTACACTTTAGGTATTACAGGCAACTTTAGTAACAGTGGTGGTAATTTTAGAGTTTCCAGCGGAGCAAATAATTCTACTTTAAATGTTGGCGGGACTTATGGATTATCAAGCGGTACATTCATTTTGGAAAATAGTTCATCTGCTACCGGAGCAACAGTTAATGTTACTGGTGCTACAACAATTTCAGGAAGTGGTGTCATTATTATGGATAATGCAGGTTCATCTAATACATGTTCCTTCAATGCTGGTGATGTGACCTTTAACGGAACAGGAGGTAGCTCAAATGATGCTAACAGGACAAACTGTTCATTGGATTTTGGTTTGGGAACTACGGTTAACCATTCGCAATTTAGGATTTCAGGAAATTTTGTGCATAGCTCGACAAATGTTTTCTACACATCTTCTTCAACACAAGTAGGAGGCATTATTTTTAACAAGGTCGGAACTCAAACCTTAAGTTATAGCGGAACGAATTCGCAATACACTTCAATGACTGTGAATACGGGCTCGACGCTTCAGTTGCTTACGAATTTAACTTTTGGTTCTTCGAGTGGTTTACCGGCAAGTACAGTTTTAGTTAATGGTACTTTGGATGCTCAAACCTTTATATTAGGTGGTGCAAGTACAGGAAGTGAAGTATTTAATTTGTCAGCAGGAGCTACATTAATCACTGCTAATACAAATGGGGTCTTTTCAACTACTGTTGGAACTATTTCAAACACGATGAGTCGTAATTTCGATGCTGGCGCAAACTATGTTTTTAATGGTGGTGCAAATCAAACTGCAAATTTTGGCAACACAACAATAAACAATTTAACAATTTCAAATACATCAGGCACAGTAACTTTAAATGCTGCAATTGTCGCAAGTAATGTTACAATTAGTTCCGGAAGTTCTTTAACTGCCGGAACATTCACACACCTGATTTCAGGAAACTGGACTAATAACGGAGGAACATTTGTACCAGGAACCGGAACAATATCGCTTAACGGAACTGCACAAACTATCGGAGGTTCATCATCTTCAATTAATTTCAACAACCTATTATTATCGGGAGGAACAAAATCATTTAATAAACAAGTTACTGTCGGAGGAAATCTTTCAATTGCATCAGGTGCTTTTGCAAACTTAGGGACATTGACTACACATACAGCTAACACATTAACCCTTGGAGGTTTTGGAACAGCTGCGGCTAAATTTGGAAGTACCAGTACATCAGCTACACCAACTGTTTATAAATCTGATACTTATTTTACATCGGGAACAACTGGTTATATTACGGTTAATACCGGAAGTTGTACAGCAGCGATTACTGTGGCTACGATTGCGTCAAATAATGCAAATACATCTTATGCTAAAAACGGAGATGTTATTACTGTAAGCTTTACCACTTCGGAAACTCCGGGCGTTACACCTACAGCAACTATAAACGGTTCAGCAGCTACTGTTAGCGGAAGTGGTACTTCATACACTGCTTCTAAAACTGTAAGTGGCGATGCAAATGGTTTGGCTACTTTTTCTCTTTCATTCCAAAATGCTTTTGGTTGTTCAGCGACACGTACTACAGTTAGTAATAGTTCATCTGTTACTGTTGATACTGTTGCGCCGACAATTCCAACAGGAACAATAGCATCAAATAATGCTAACACTTCATTAGCTAAAGCTGGTAATGTTATTACTGTAAGTTTTACGACTTCAGAGACTCCTGCTTCAACACCAACAGTTACTATAAGCGGTGGGACTGCTACTGTTAGCGGAAGTGGAACTTCTTATACAGCTACCAGAACAGTACTTGCAGGTGATACCAATGGCATTGCTCCATTTTCAATCACAATCGTTGATGTGGCAGGAAATTCGGTATCACGAACTTCAACTACAAACAGTTCTTCAGTCACCGTAGATACTTCGGCACCAACAATTCCAACAGCTACAATTGCCTCTAACAATGCAACTACGACGCTTGCTAAAGCGGGTGATGTTATTACTGTAAGTTTTACTACATCAGAAACTCCGGCTTCCACACCAACAGCAACCATAAGCGGCGGATCAGCCACTGTTAGCGGAAGCGGGACTTCCTACACAGCTACCAGAACAGTACTTGCAGGTGATACCAATGGTGCGGCTTCTTTCTCAATCAGTATTGCTGATGCCGCTGGGAATACAACATCAAGAACTACAACTACAGATAGTTCTTCTGTTACCATTGATACTGTTGCTCCAACTATTCCAACAGGAACGATAGCTTCAAATAATGCCACTACAACATTGGCTAAAGCAGGAGATACAATTACCTTAACGTTCACAACATCTCAGACTCCGGCTTCTACGCCAACAGTGACCATAAATGGATTGTCAGCTACAGTTAGCGGAAGCGGAACTTCCTATACAGCAACAAGAGTAGTACTTGCAGGTGATGTCAATGGAGTTGCTCCGTTTTTAATCTCAATTGCAGATGCTGCAGGAAATACTACAACAAGAAGTACTACAACAAACAGTTCATCTGTTACGGTAGATACTTCAGCACCAATATTTACAGCGATTTCAATAGCATCTAATAACGCTAACACTTCATTGGCCAGAACCGGAAATATAATTACGTTAAGTTTTACAACATCACAAACTCCATCAGCTACACCAACCGTAACAATAAATGGAGCTTCAGCTACAGTTAGCGGAAGTGGTACGTCATATTCAGCTACGAGAACAGTTGCTGGTGGTGATACCAATGGAGTTGTACCGTTTTCAATCAGTATCAGGGATGCTGCCGGAAATACATCCACACAAACTACAACTACTAATAGTTCGTCGGTGACAATTGATACAATTGCTCCAACAATCCCAACTGCTTCAATCGCATCTAATAATGTTAATTCAGCATCATTAGCTAAAGCAGGAGATGTTATTACGGTAAGTTTTACAACATCAGAAACACCTGCAGCTACGCCAACAGTTACAATAAGCGGTGGAACAGCTTCTGTTAGTGGAAGCGGTACTTCTTATACAGCTACCAGAACGGTACTTGCAGGTGATACTAATGGTACTGCACCTTTCTCAATCAGTATAGCTGATGCGGCAGGAAATACCGCATCGAGAACTGCAACTACAGATAGTTCATCAGTAACTGTTGATACTATTGCTCCAACTATTCCAACAGCTTCGATTGCATCAGATAATGCAAATTCGGCATCGTTGGCTAAAGCAGGTGATATTATTACGGTTAGTTTTACAACGTCAGAAACACCTGTGTCTACACCTATAGTAACTATAAGTGGTGGTTCAGCCTCTGTTAGCGGAAGTGGAACTTCATACATAGCTACAAGGACAGTACTTGCTGGTGATAGTAATGGTGTTGCACCATTCTCAATCAGTATTGTCGATGCTGCAGGAAATAGTGTTTCAAGAACTGCAACTACCAATAGTTCATCTGTTACTGTTGATACTTTGACACCAACTTTCACTTCTATTTCTATTGCATCAAGTAATGCAAATGTTTCAGTTGCCGGAACAGGTGATGTTATTACTTTAAGCTTTACAACTTCAGAAACTATTCCTGTTACCCCCGCTGTGATTATCGATGGTTCGCCTGCTTCTGTCAGCGGAAGCGGAACTTCGTGGTCAGCTACAAAAACAGTAACAAATTGTTCGGGTAATGTTGTAACATTCTCAATTAACCTAAGCGACACAGCGGGAAATAATGCTTCAAGCACTACAACCACTGATGCTTCACAAGTTACTATAAATCCGACACCATCAGCAACGATTGTTGCCAATGGTGGAACAATTTGCTCAGGGTCTAATGCTGTATTCACTGTCAATGGATCAAACGGAGCCACTTTGAATTATACCATAACCGGTCAGGTCGGAACACAACAATTGGCTTTGACCGGAGTTAATCAAATTTTAACTGCAGTTAACGCTACTTCTGATGTTACTTTGACTTTAACAAGTGTGGTTAATGCTAATTGTAGCAGTTCAACTTTTGCAACAGTTAGTTCAACTGTTATAGTAAAAACACTTCCAATCGTATCTGCTTCAGATGTTAGTGGCTGTTCGGGTAGTTCAATAGCATTATCTGGTTCAGGAACACCAACAGGAGGTTCAGGCAGTTTTAGTGTCGCTAATCCATATATTGGAAGTTCAAGCACTACCTACACTTATACCTATACAGCTCCAAATGGCTGTACAGTTACAAGTGCACCAGCTAATATTACTATCACACCTCAGCCATTATGGTACTTGGATGCGGATAATGATAATTATTATACAGGTTCGCCAGTACCATCATGTACTTCTCCTGGAGCTGGTTATACTACTGCAACATTATTAGGTGGTGGAGATTGTTTAGATAATAATCCGGCTATAAATCCGGGTGCGACTGATATATGCTACAATAATATTGATGAGAATTGTAACGGAATTAAATCTGATGGTTGTGCGCCAGTAGTAGTAAATATGACAGCATCATATCACAATACTACATTACCATCATTCTCAACTGCAATACCGGCTGTAGCATATACTTACCCTGGAACAACAAACATTAAGTATCGTTATTCAATTACGAATGTTACCACAGGTATAACAGCTGCTGACATTATACAAACGTCACGTTATATAACTATCCCGGCATCACTTCATTTGTACAATGCTACGTATACTATTAAAGTTTCGGCGGTTATTAATGATGAAATAGTAGCTTTTGCAGGAAATACGATTACTTTATTTAGTCCTACAGTTGACAGAGTTACCTTAAGCCCATCAAGTTGTGGATCTACATTGGGAGCATTAACATCTACAATTTCGGCTAATTCAGGCTTGCATGCTACATCTTATTCTTTCCGTATTCGTTTGAATGATAGTAATCCAAATCCAACTTATGGTTACTCATCGTCATCAAGCCGCTTTGTAGGAGCTAATACATTTACTGGTTTCCCATTGTCATATAGTACAAGTTATAAAATAGCGGTACAATATACATCTATAGATCCTGTGACCAACGCTCCTGTTGAATCGGGCTATGGCGCAGAGTGTACAATTAATACACCATCTATTCCGTTGATAGGGTTAGCTTCACCAACTCAAGGAACTCAGGTTGCAGCAATGAATGCAGGCATTACGGCCACTTCTGCACCAT
Source organism: Flavobacterium sp. UBA807 (assembly GCA_002296885.1). GTDB lineage: Bacteria > Bacteroidota > Bacteroidia > Flavobacteriales > Flavobacteriaceae > Flavobacterium. The sequence goes on from DBIH01000287.1 coordinate 9,244, forward strand.
ATGCGGTTTCATATCAATTCCGTATACGATTGACAAATGATAATGGATATTCTCCAACATATTATTATTCAGCGCCAAATGCAAGCCGTTTCTCTTCACTTACTGCATTCCAGGGAATTACCTGGTCTTATAATACACATTATTCGATATCGGTACAATATAGTATTGTTAACAATAGTGTTACGACATGGTCAGGATATGGACCTGAAACTATGATTAAAACACCATTCTTCCCAACAACCTCACTTGTTCAGTCACAGTGTGGTTCAGATACTCCGACATCCTTAACACAACAGTTGAATATCATTCCTTACCAAGGTTTCCCTAACTACAAAGTTAAGTTAGATGAAATCGATGGTGAAGATGTAACGAATTCACAGGAAATAGTTGTTTCATATGCTTACTTTAGATTAAATCAGTTCTCAATTGCACAGCCGGGTAAAAACTACAATGTTTCGATAGCCATAAAACAAAACGGTGTGTTTGGAGATTATTCTACTGCTTGTGATTTATTCACAGCTTCGTCAAAAGGAGCTAATGATCTTGAATTTAAGGCGACAGCTTATCCAAACCCGTTTGCGAATAACTTCATGATTGATGTTCGAACAGGCAGTAGTGTATCGATAAACTTAAAAGTTTACGATATGGTTGGAAGATTGATTGAGCAACGTGATGTAAAGGTTTCAGATATGGAAACAGCTACAATTGGAGATCAATACCCAAGTGGTGTTTACAATGTAGTTGTATCTCAGGATAAAACTGCTCAAACATTCAGAGTTGTTAAGAGATAATTAGATTAGATTTTTTATAAATGGAAATGACCTTCGAGAAATCGGAGGTCATTTTTATTTTCACTTAAGATTTGATTAAAAAGTAGAAATGAATTGACAACATTTTAATTTTAAATTATCTTTAGCATCAAGAAAACTTAAAATAAATGAAACACATTTTAATAGTTGAAGATGAAGAAGGAATTGTTCAATTCTTAAAGCAGGGATTGGAAGAAGAGAATTACAGGGTTTCGGCCGCTAATAATGGTGCAGATGGTTTTGAATTTTTTAAAAAGGATAAATTTGATTTAGTGCTTCTGGATTGGATGTTGCCTAAGATGACCGGAATTGAAGTCTGCCAGAGTATTAGGGAAATCAACACAAAAATTCCTATTATATTTTTAACTGCAAGAGATACGGTTCAAGAAACTGTTGAGGGATTAAAAGCCGGAGCGAATGATTATATCAAAAAGCCTTTTAGTTTTGATGAGTTGGTTGAACGTATCAAAGTACAGCTTCGTGACTTTAACGAGCAGGATATTCTAATATTAGGCACAATTGAAATTAATGTTCCAAGGTTTTCTGTTAAGGTCGATAACCGTGAAGTTACATTAACACAGAAAGAGTTTGATTTACTGTGCTATTTGGTTAGGAACAAAGGAGATATTTGTTCAAGAGCACAAATAATCAAAGATGTCTGGAACATTCATTTCGAATACGAAACTGGTGTCATTGATGTCTTCATGAATTCACTCAGGAAGAAATTGAATTTAAAGGTAGATCAGGATTATATAAGAACCATCCGGGGTGTTGGTTATGTCGCTAAAGATTAATTAAAATGCAGCAACTTTCTTTTAAAAACAGGATAGCCTCGAATTATCTGATATCTACTGCATTGTTGATTTTTGTGGTTTTCGGGGTTATTTATGGGATAGTAAGATTTAGTGTTTATATCAAAGTCAATAGCGATATAAAGGCTGAAGTTGCCAAGCATTTAAAAGAAATTGAAGTCAAGGAAAATTGCGTACTTCTTATCAGGGAAAAGCAATGGAAGAAGATACAATTCAATAAGGTTGATATTAGTCCGGCATTCATACAATTTGTGGATGAATTAGGCGCGTTGGTTGATAAATCTCCCAATTTAAAGCAGAAAAAACTAAACTATTACCCCGAAGCTATCAATAATGTTTTGTTTGATGCTAAGTTAGAAAAAACTTCAGTTAGACAGATACAAGTTCCATTATATCAGAACACTAAGATTATTGGTTTTATGATTATTGCCATGTCGCTAGAAGATTCTAAAATGGTGCTGAACAATTTGTTTTTCATATTGGTCGTAGCTTATCCATTGATACTTTTAGTACTGTTTCTTATAGCCCGATTCATTGCGGGACGAAGCATCAAACCAATTAGTTCCATTATTCATACTTCAAATATCATTACAAAAGACAACCTGAAATCGAGGATTCCTTTGCCAATAAATAAAGATGAACTCCATTTGCTTTCCAAAACGATAAATAATCTTTTGGACAGAGTTGAGAATGCGATTGAAAGGGAAAAACAATTTACTTCCGATGCTTCACACGAGCTAAGGACACCGTTAGCTGTTATCAAGGGAACTTTGGAAGTTTTGGTCAGAAAGCCAAGAAACCCCGAAGAATACAAGGAGAAAATCGATTTCTGCATCAACGAAGTTAACCGATTAAATCTTTTGGTTGATGAATTACTACTGTTAGCTCGTTTCGAAAATCAGAAGCAATCTATAAAATTAGAGAAGATTTCGCTGAATGCCCTTTTCCTTGATGTAATTTCCAGAAATTCTGCCATCATCAATGAGAAGAAACTCAATTGCGAGGCTCATTTTGCTAAAGATTTTTATGTTGAAACCGATTCTTATTTATTTACAATAGTGATAAATAATATTCTGACAAATGCAGTCAAATATTCTAATGCCAATGGCTCAATAACCTTCGATATTTTCGAAGATAAACACAAGACAATCTGTACTATTTCTGATTGTGGAATTGGCATTGCCGAGGAAGATATGCAAAAAATATTTGACCAATTTTATAGATCAAAATCAAACCAGCATCCGGAAATTAAAGGAACAGGATTAGGTTTGTCTATAGTTAAAAGATTGTGTAGCTTACTTCAAATTGATTTAAAAATTGAAAGTAAGGAAAGTGTTGGTACAAGCGTAATATTAAGTTTTTCCAAATAATTTTTGTTAAAATCAATTCTGAAAAAAAAATGTAACGTTAATCATTTGAGGGATTGTTCAGAAGTTATAAATTTAAGCTTCTTTAATATAATTTTAGCTTTATGAACGACGCACATTTACATTTACTGGTAAATCATTTTCCGATAATCGGAACAATTTTCGGATTTGGTATTTTATTGACAGGAATAATTTTTAAAAACAAAACCATTAAAAATGTTTCCTACGTTTTATTTATTGTTGCCGCAGTTTTTGCTGCTTTAAGCATGTTTACCGGAGAAGGAGCTGAAGAATTAGTAGAAGATATGCCAAGCATAGGCAAACAGATTATTCATGAACATGAAGAATTAGCCGAAAAATTGGCTGTTCTTTTATATCTATTGGGAGCTGTTTCTTTATTTGGATTGTACACCAATAGTAAAAATCATAGTAAAGCCTCATTAACATCCTATGTTGTTATGATTATCGCTACAATTAGTATAATTTTAGCCAAAAGCGTTGGGACTTCAGGTGGAGAGATTCGCCATACCGAAATCAGAATTAATGCACCTCAAACTAACGCCAATGAAACAAATGATAATGATTAAATATAACTTATTCAATAACCGTAAACCTAACACTTTTAGATGTTAGGTTTTTTTTATGCTTTATTCTCAAAAATTGGTAACGAAAAATACGATTCTTCAACAAGATTTCTGTTCTGTTTAAATATCCATATTTTTAGATAAAGACTTTGTTTTGATACGGCAAAAAAGTATTTTTACTACTCTTAAAATTTAGAATACGGATATCACAATGAGCAAAGAACAAGTCAATGTGGCAGAAGATGTAATAATTAAAAATATTGTCGAACCACAGCTCAATATTATTTTGACTACCGATGAAGATGACGATCGCCCGGTTTATATTTCGGGTAATTTCAATAATTGGGTAACGCAAGACAAAAAATTTGAAATGGAAAAAGTTGGTCAAGGCTTGTATCATTTCAAGTTTGAACACGATTTTGTTTATCCCGATGAACTGCTGTATAAATTTACCCGTGGCGATTGGAGTGAAGTTGAGATTGATAAATATGGCAACCGTACCGAAAACCGTTCCTGTAAAAGTCATAATGGTGTGCGCAAAGAACATGTTGACAAATGGCGTAAAAACTGGCTTCCTTTCAAATCAAAATTTTTGCCGAAAGTGCATTTAATTTCAGAAGAGTTTGAAATCCCGCAACTAAACAAAACTCGCAGAGTCTGGGCTTTATTGCCTCATGATTATGAAACATCAACTGAAAGTTATCCGGTTTTATATCTTCAAGACGCACAGAATTTGTTTAATGAAAACGCCAAATATGGCAATTGGGAAATCGATAAAAAATTGGCTGTTATGGCCGAATACAACATCGGTAAAATAATCATCGTTGCTGT
>DBIH01000112.1 GCA_002296885.1 Flavobacterium sp. UBA807
GTGTGGCAAACAGCAAATATGTCGAAACTCCTTATGGTACAAAACTGATAAAAGAATACTTCTCAGAATCAATGAAAAACGACCAGGGTGAGGATGTTTCTACATTAGAAATAAAAAAAATCCTCAAAAATATCATCGAAGAAGAAGACAAAACCAAACCTTTGCCAGATGATCAATTAGCTGAAATTCTTAAGGAAAAAGGTTATCCGATTGCGCGAAGAACGATTGCCAAATACCGTGACTTGCTTGATATTCCTGTGGCAAGGATGAGGAAGAAGATTTAAAACCAAATCGCTTTGAAAAAAATACTTCCTTTTTTTTCGTACCTCTTACACCCCATTTTCATTCCGCTTTTAGGAACTGTTTTTTATGTTTTGCTCGACGATAGTTATTTTAGTCCTGTTCAATACCTGATTCTTTTTTTACAAATCATCATCATTACCATTTTATTGCCAATGGCGTTTTTCTATTTGCTTAGAACCTTTGGAAAAATTGAAACCGTAATGCTTTCCGATATTTCCCAACGAAAAATCCCTTTGCTTTTACAGATAATGCTCTTTGGTGTACTGATAGAAAAAAGCATCACTTGTGACCGGTTTCCAAGCCTTTTTTTCTTTTTTACCGGCGGATTGCTTACAACCGTTTTTGCCTTTCTTTTATTGTTTGCAAAAATCAAGGCCAGCATTCATATGATTGGCATTAGTTCGCTTACTGTATTTATTATTGGGTTAAGCATCCATAATCAAACCAACACCGTTATGCTTGTTGCTTTTATTATGATTCTGAACGGACTTGTTGCATCTTCCCGATTGGTAATGGAAGCACATTCAAAAAAAGAATTATTGATTGGATTTTTATGCGGCGTTATTCCACAAACTGCGCTGCTTTATTTTTGGTTATAAAATATAGAACATCAAACCAAAATTGGTTGTGTTTACATCAATAGACTGACCGTCAATTTTTGCAGATGATTTAAACATTGGGTTCAATCCGTAATAGGCATAAAAATTCCAGGTATTCCAACCTACTGCCAAGTAAATCCCATACTGAAACTGATTAAAATCCTTATTGTTGGATTGCTTTATCGTGCCTAATGAAGAAACCGATTTGTATTGGTCATAAAAAAGATAACTCAACTTAACTCCTGAATAAACCCTCCAGAAAATATGGCTTTCCGGTGTTGAATTACGCCACCTGAATTCTATCGGTAAATCAACATAATGAAAGGATAATTTATTTTTGGAATAGGGATTCTCGGGATCAATAACCTGATAGGTGTTTGTTCCGCCAGAATTATAAATCGCTAAATTCTGATTATAAATTGCTAATGAATATCCTAATCCTGTCGCTATAGCAACTGTTCGCTTTTTATTGATGGGCATATCCCTTAAAAATCCCAATGCCATTCCCGGAGAAAGTTTGTTCTGATTAATACCATCAGGCCGGTGCTGAAGCGCGTTGTAAGTTATGTTGAAATAAAACTGGTCTTCTCGGTATAACGAATCAATTGCATCAAAATTGATTTCATCTTTAATCACTTTTTCCTGTGCATAAATGACAAGTGTGGTAAAAAATGTTATGATGAAAAGATAAAATCGCATATAACTATTTTTAGGAAAAGCAGAGGAGATGGGATTCGAACCCACGATACAGTTACCCATATACAAACTTTCCAGGCTTGCTCCTTCAACCACTCGGACACCCCTCTATTTGTGTTACAAATAACAACAAATTTTTTCAGTAAAAAAAGTTCGAATTGTATTTTATTTATTGCATTTCACCCCTTAGTGAAGTTTCAAAAATAGTTTTGAAAACTTTAGGTGCAACATTCTGCCCAAGCAAGTACATTAATTTGGTAATTGCAGCTTCTGTTGTAATATCTTTTCCGGAAATTAATCCAACTTTCTTGAGTTGCGAACTGGTTTCATATTGTCCCATATTGACACTTCCTCCCGAACATTGAGTAACATTGATAATGTGCAAACCATTTTTGATGGCTTTTTTAAGAGTATTTACAAACCAGTCTTCGGTTGTTGCATTTCCGGAACCATAGGTTTCCAGTATAATTCCTTTTAAATTTGGTATTGAAATTATCGCAGATAAAACCGATTCGTTGATTCCCGGGAACATTTTTACGATAACCACATTACTGTCGAGTTTTTTATGAACTGCCAGTTTTTTTGTTGCCTTTGGCAAAGCAACATTAGAATTGATATTTAAATGAACACCGGATTCAGCTAAATGTGGATAATTAGGCGAGGCAAACGCATTGAAATGCTCGGCGTTTATTTTGGTTGTCCGGTTGCCACGGTACAATTTGTATTCAAAATACAGACAAACTTCCTGAATTACCGCTTTCCCTTTTTGCTGCAGCGATGCAATCTGAATTGCCGTGATAAGGTTTTCTTTAGCATCGGTTCTCAAATCTCCAATTGGTAATTGTGAACCTGTAAATACAACAGGTTTGCTCAAATTCTCGAGCATAAAACTCAATGCCGAAGCCGAATACGACATGGTGTCGGAACCGTGAAGCACTACAAACCCATCAAAATTGGTATAATTGCTTTCGATAATCTCAGCAATTTCAATCCATTTTTCGGGATTAATATTTGAGGAGTCGATAGGTTTTTTAAAGGAAATCGTTTCGATATTGCAATCCAGATGCTTTAGTTCCGGGATTTTCTGCAATAATTGTTTAAAGTTGAATGCTTTCAGGACACCCGTTTCAAAATCCTTTATCATACCAATCGTTCCCCCGGTATAAATCAGAAGTATGTTGGGTTTAGACTGCATCCTGATATTTCGATTTATTCACAACAGGATTGGCATACATTGCCAGAAAACTTTCAAGCATTTGTGGATTGTTTTCATCGATTTTCATTTCGAGACGACGTTCAAACAAAGACTTTTCATCTTCGGTATACAAATCGCTGTATGTATTGGATTTGTTCAACAAATCATAGGCAATATAATTGGTTGGCCACAATTTATAACTCTGCAAAATAGAATCATCTATCGCCTGAGCCAACGCCTGGATTTGGTTGTTTTTATTATCAATTTCTGCTTCGATTTTATCTAATTCCTTATCAAGAATATCGCCGACATGGATGTGGATGCGTTTCTTTTGACCAATAATTCCGCTTAAAAGCGTAATGAAGTCCTCATTTTTTTCCTTTACGTAAATTTCGTCATTGGCTTCTGCCAGCAGTTGAGGCATTTTCAATGCATCAGTCGGGTCGTATTCATAAGAAATAGAAACTGGTACAATTCTTATTTTCTTAAAATAATCCATTACGTTCGCTTCGTCTGAACCCATCGCCAGCATTTTTAAAACACCTGTATGTGTAGCATCATTACCGTCTTTGGTTCTTCCTTCACGTTGCGCAATCCAAACGGAACGGTTTTCACGCAATAATAATTGTGCTATGTATTCCGACATCAATTTGGAACTTTCCAGCAATTCCCTTGGTGGAAGTCCGCGTTGCACTATGAAATTTCTGTTGAGTTTTGACAAGGTTTTCAGAAATGATTTCTTAACCAGATTATCTCCAATGGCCGAAGCCGTCATTACTAATCCATGATCAAACAGTGATACGTTTAGCAACGAAGTGTCAAGGATAATATCGCGGTGATTCGAAATAAAAAGGTATGATGTGTTTGGCTCAAGTTTTTCAAAACCAGAAGTGGTTAATCCTTCAGAACTTTTGGCCAAAACTTTTTGAACCGATTTATAAATAAAATTACATTGAAAATCGCGGATGGAATGTGTTCTTTTAAGCTGTTCTTTCCAAACCTCTTCGTCTACATCGGGAAATGTAAAGCCCATTAACGCTTTCATCATCGGATGGTTGACAGCGCCCTGAATGGCTTCATTCACTTCAGCATCATAAAAGGGACGGATATTGTCAAATTTCTGCATCTTGGCTTACATTTTTTGAATCACAAATGAACAAAAAAAAACTCAATTTTAGATGATTATAATATTAAATCCCAAAAATTGCTTTTGAATTTTCAGTCGTGATTCGGGCAATTTCTTCAATTGGTAATTGATAAATCTGCGATAGCTTTTCAGCAACCAATCGCGTATAACTGCTTTCATTCCGCTTACCTCGAAAAGGGACGGGTGCTAAATAAGGCGAATCCGTTTCGAGAACAATATGTTTTAAATCGATTTCATTTAAGAACTGGTCTATTTTTCCGTTTTTGAATGTTGCTACCCCGCCAATTCCAAGTTTCATATTCAAATCGATAGCTCTTTTGGCCTGACCGAAATCGCCGGCGAAGCAATGAAAAATTCCAAACAAATCTGCCGATTTTTCACCATCCAAAACTTCAAAAACTTCGTCAAAGGCTTCGCGGCAATGGATATTTATAGCGAGTTTGTGTTTTTTTGCCAGCTGAATCTGACGCTTAAATGCTTCCTGCTGAATCTTTAAAGTGGTTTTATCCCAATACATATCGAC
>DBIH01000004.1 GCA_002296885.1 Flavobacterium sp. UBA807
TCTGAGTTCTTTTTTTATGAATACCAGATAAAGTATATAAAACAGAAAAAGAATAATCATAATAAAGGGAATGATAAGTCTCATAGTATATTAGTTTAGTCAACAATTTTAAATAGAACTCACAGTAAAAATAGAAAATAGTTTAACACAAAACATCGCTGTTAATTGTTTATTTTTGCACTTCAAAATTTGAAATTAATTATGGCTAAATGGCAGGAAAGAGCCGAGCTCTTATTCAAGACTGAAGGCTTAAATAATTTAAAGAATTCCAAAGTATTGGTTGTCGGACTTGGCGGTGTAGGTTCGTTTGCGGCAGAATTTTTAGCCCGTGCCGGAGTTGGAAATCTGACAATTGTTGATGGCGATGTAGTTGATATTACCAACATCAACCGACAATTACCTGCGCTGCATTCGACAGTAGGAATGCCAAAGGTACATGTGGTTGGTGACAGGTTGATGGATATTAATCCGGAATTGAACCTTACAAGAATTGAAGAGTTTCTATCGCCTGAAAGAGCGTTGGAAGTTGTGGCTCCCGATTTTGATTATGTACTGGATTGTATTGACAGCGTCACTCCAAAGTTAAACCTGATCATTGCCTGCAAAAGAAAACGTGTTAAGGTGATATCGAGCATGGGAGCGGGAGGGAAGATGGAAGCGTCCAAGGTGAAGGTTGCCAATATCAAAAATACTGTTAATTGTCATTTGGCAAAAACCATCAGAAAGCGTTTGAAAAAAGTGAAGATAGACAAACTAAAAGTAGTTTATTCTTCCGAAATACAGGATTCCTGCAGCCTGAAGATGACTGACGGAACCAATTACAAAAGATCTTTCTACGGAACAAACAGCTACATGCCTTGCCTTTTTGGTTTATATGCTGCCGAGACAGTTATCCGTCATTTGCTTAAAAAAGAAGAAACCACTAAATAATGATACAAACCGTAATCTTTGATATGGATGGTGTTATTGTTGACACCGAACCGGTGCATAAATATGCTTATCATGTACATTTCAAACAATTGGGAATTGATGTTACACCTGAATTGTATGCGTCGTTTACAGGTAATTCTACAAAGAACATTTTCGAACGATTAAAGGCTCAATTTAATTTGGCAGATGATGTAATGACTTTGGTCGAAACCAAACGCAATCTGTTTAACGATGCATTTGACAGCAAAGAAGATTTGTATCTGCTTGATGGTGTTGAAGATTTGATTAAGGATTTGCAAAGCAACGGAATGCAATTGGTTTTAGCTTCGTCATCTGCAACTGTTACGATTAACAGGATTTTTAATCGTTTTGGATTGCATAAATACTTTACGCACATTGTTTCGGGAGAAGATTTTCCAAAGTCGAAACCACATCCGGCTATATTTCTTAAAGCTGCTGAATTAGCTCAAACACCTGTTGAAAATTGTATTGTTATTGAGGACAGCACTAACGGGATCCTGGCTGCTAAAGCTGCCGGAATTTATTGCATTGGTTATGACAGCTTTCATTCGAAAATGCAGGATTATTCGAAAGCGGACATGGTGATTAATAATTTTCAGGAGTTGAGTTTTGAAAGAATCAAAAACATCAATTAGCCCACAGCAGTTTTATAAATCTTTAAGCATTTTTCTCTTGCTTCTTTGTGATCTACAATAGGTTCGGGATACGCATCAGTTCCAAACTCAGGAACCCATTTTTTGATATAAGCTAAGTCTTTATCAAACTTCTTTATTTGTTCCGTTGGATTGAAAATCCTGAAATAGGGTGCGGCATCAACACCACATCCTGCCGCCCATTGCCAATTACCAACATTGCTTGATTGTTCATAATCCAATAGTTTGATTGCGAAATAAGTTTCGCCCCAACGCCAGTCGATTAGTAAGTGTTTGCATAAAAAACTTGCCACTATCATTCGGACTCTGTTATGCATATGCCCGGTTGTGTTGAGTTCACGCATTCCGGCATCTACAAATGGATATCCTGTTTGTCCATCACACCATTTTCGGAATAATTCTTCATTGTTTTCCCATTTAATGTCATCATATCTTGGACGGAAACTCGAATTGACGGTATTCGGATAATGCCAAAGAATCTGCATAAAAAACTCACGCCAAATCAGTTCTTTCAGGAAGGTTTCATTTTTACTTTCTAAAGCTTTGGCAATCATCTTGCGGATGGAGACTGTTCCAAACCTTAAATAAATTCCAAGATGGGAAGTTTTGTTCAATTCCGGGAAATTTCGGGTTGCTTCGTAATTATCGATGAGCGAGTCTGATATGTCAAACGGTGCTACTGTTATGTTTGTTGTTTCAAAACCAACATCTGCCAAGCTTAAAAACGAATACGTATGAGCTATTATATTTTTTAGTAAAGTTTCTGATTTATAGTTTGTTAATTTTATTTTGTTAAAGTTCTCTTTCCATTTATTTGAATAAGGAGTATAGACAACATAAGGTGTTCCGTCTTCTTTTACGACTTCACTCTTTTCAAAAATAACTTGGTCTTTGCAGGTTTTGAATTCGATGTTTTTATCTTTAAATAATTGATATATTTCCAAATCACGTTTACGTGCATAAGGTTCATAATCGTGATTGGTATAAACTGCCTTGATTTGGTTTTCATTAATCAGTTTCATAAAAATATCAAAGGGCTTTCCATAGAATATAGCCAGTGATTTTCCGTTATCCTTAAGTTGATGCTGTATATTCTCTAACTGTTGATGGATAAAGGTTACACGTGCATCATCTTTGGGTAACTGAGAAAGAATGGTTTCGTCAAAGATGAAAATTGGAAGGACTTCTTCGCTACCGTTTAAAGCATGGAATAAGCCTACATTATCATCTAATCGTAAATCACGTCGAAACCAAAAAATATTCATACTAATCAGGAGTTTACAATTAATGACGACATGCCACCATCAACGTTAAATAGTTGTCCCGAAATCCAAGAGCTTTTTTCGCTTAAAAGAAAAATTGCAATTTGAGCTATATCCTGGGTTTTGCCAATGCGTTTTAAGGGATGGCGTTGCGCAGATTTTTCTCTTTTTTCCTCATTACTGAGAAATTTTTCAGCCAAAGGAGTGTCTGTTAGTGAAGGAGCTATCACATTTACCCTTATTTTCGGAGCATATTCGGCAGCAAATGCTTTGGCAAAACCTTCAATGGCTCCTTTTGAAGCTGCAATGCTGGTATGAAAAGGCATTCCCATTTTAACAGCAACTGAACTAAACAAAACTATGCTTGATTGTTGTGCAGCAAGGAGCTGCGGCAAAATAGACTGAAGGACTTTTACCATAGAAAAGAAATTAAGCTGCATATTATTTTCAAAATTTTCAGATTTTAATCCGCGGAAAGGACGTAAATTAATACTTCCCGGACAATAAACAAAACCGTCAATTATATCAGG
>DBIH01000085.1:0-5785 GCA_002296885.1 Flavobacterium sp. UBA807
AAAATAGATGTAAAAGTTGGTGGAAACGGCAAAGGGAAAATTACGATTCCTTTTCATTCGGAAGAAGACTTCAACCGCATTATCAAATTAATAAAAGGATAGTGAATAAGCTTTTCTACATAGCCCTACTTTTTTTTCTGTTTGGAAATCAAGCGTTTTCTCAGGAAATTAGTAATGTCATTGTTTCAAAAGATTCAACAAAAACTGAAGAAATTGACCCGCTCCGACCTTCAAAAGCGGCATTCTATTCGGCTATATTGCCCGGATTAGGTCAGGCATATAATAAGAAATATTGGAAATTACCTCTTGTTTATGCCGGTATTGGTATTCCTCTTTATTTTTACATCGACAACAATAAAAAATACCACAGCTATCGCGACGCCTACAAAAGAAGACTGGAAGGTTTTAACGACGACCAGTATCAATACCTTGACAATTCACGTTTAATAGCGGCTCAGCGGTTTTATCAGCGTAACCGTGATTTATCATTATTGATTACCGTTGGTTTTTATGTTTTGAATATCGTTGATGCCAATGTTGACGCGCATTTGATACAATTTAATGTCAGCGATAAATTATCTTTCCAGCCCGATGTTTATATGAATGACATCAATTACAAACCCAATTTAGGCCTAACTTTTAATTACAAATTCTGATGAAAATAGCATTATTGGGATATGGTAAAATGGGGCATATCATCGAAAGGATTGCTACCGAAAGAGGACACGAAATTGTTTTAAAAAAAGACGAGACCAATACTTTTGACGGATTGTCAACTGCCGATGTTGCCATTGACTTTAGTGCGCCGAATGTTGCCGTTGAAAATATATCTACTGCCATCAACCTTGGAATTCCGGTAGTTTCGGGAACAACAGGCTGGCTTCAGGATTATCATCTGATAGAAAATCTTTGCAAAGAAAAAAATGCTGCTTTTTTGTATGGTTCAAACTTTAGTCTTGGCGTGAATTTATTTTTTGAACTCAATGATTATCTGGCAAGGATGATGGCGAAATTTAAAGACTACAAGGTTTCAATGGAAGAAATCCATCACATACACAAACTTGATAAACCAAGCGGAACGGCAATTTCATTGGCAAATGCCATCATCAATCATACTGACAAAAACAATTGGGCAATCGAAAATCCAAAAGAAGATGATGTCTTTATTGATGTAAAACGAATTGATGAAGTTCCCGGAACGCATACAGTTTCCTATAATTCCGATGTAGATTTTATCGAAATCAAACACGTAGCACACAACCGCGAAGGCTTTGCGCTTGGTGCTGTAGTTGCAGCCGAATGGATTATCGGAAAAAAAGGTATCTTCTCGATGAAGGATGTATTGGATTTACATAAATAAATCTTAAAATTGTAACAAATAAACAGACCATCAAACTTATACACTCATAAACTTTTAAACTTAACATCATGTCATTATATCAATGGTTTATATTTTTCCTCGCGGTTCAAATCATTCACGGTTTAGGAACTTGGAAATTATATCAAAAAGCAGGAAGAAAATCATGGGAAGCCTTTATTCCGATATATAACTCAATAACATTGATGAAAATCATTAATCGCCCAACTTGGTGGACGATTTTGTTATTTATTCCAATTATCAATCTAATCATGTTTCCTGTTATTTGGGTAGAAACTTTAAGAAGTTTTGGCAAAAACTCAAATGCCGATACTTGGTTAGGTATCTTTACTTTCGGATTTTATATTTACTATATCAATTACACACAGGATGTTAAACACATTGCCGATAGAAGTTTGGTTGCCCAAACTAAAACCGGTGATACCATAAGTTCGCTACTTTTTGCAATCGTTGTGGCAACTTTGGTACATACTTATGTAATGCAACCATATACCATTCCAACATCCTCTTTGGAAAAATCATTGCTTATCGGGGATTTCCTTTTTGTGAGTAAATTTCATTATGGAGCCAGAACCCCGATGACAACGGTTGCTGCACCAATGGTTCACGACACCTTGCCAATTGTAAAAACAAAATCGTATTTGAGCTGGCCACAATTACCTTATTTTAGATTCCCAGGATTTCAAAAAATACAAAAAAATGACATAGTCGTCTTCAATTGGCCTGCCGATACCGTTTATAAATTTTTTGACACATCGGGTAAAAGCATTGTTAAACCTATAGACAAGAAATCGAATTACGTAAAACGCTGTCAGGGAACTCCGGGTGATTCGTTACAGATAAAAAACGGAACGGTTTATATCAACGGAAAAGAATTAATCTTACCTGAGCGAGCCAAACCACAGCATTTCTATGCCATAACTTATGATGGAAACAATACGGATCTTGATTTTGATTACTTATTAAATCAGGTTGGTTCTACTGATGGATGGGGTTTCAAAAGAGATTCAAGAGATACATTATATGTAAGAGCTTTGACCAAAGCCGGAGCTGAGACTTTAAGAAGTGTTCCGGGAATCAAATCGGTCACACCATACATTAGCAAAGAAGGAGAACCAAATATTTTTACACATAACCCGAATTGGAATGCTGATAATTTTGGTCCGATTTATATTCCGGAAGCTGGAAAGACAGTGGCTTTAAACCTGAAAACGCTTCCATTCTACAAAAGAATAATCAGTGTTTATGAAAAGCATGATTTAAAAGTAGTTGGCAATGACATTTATGTTGACAACAAAAAAGTTACTTCTTATACTTTCGGGCAAAACTACTATTGGATGATGGGGGACAACCGCAACAATTCGGAAGACAGTCGTTATTGGGGTTATGTTCCGGAAGACCACATCGTAGGAAAACCGGTTTTTATATGGATGAGCTGGGATTCAAACGGCAAAGGTTTAAATAAAATCCGTTGGGACCGATTATTTACAACTGTTAGCGGCGATGGTCAGCCACAATCGTATTTCAAATATTTCCTTGGTTTATTAGCCTTGTATTTTGTTGGAGAATATTTCTGGAAAAAGAAAAAAGCGAATAACAGTTAATTTGAAAATTAAATGATTTTGAAAATTTGAAAATTAAAAGTCGTATTATCTGTCAAGATTTTATGACTTTTAGTTTTTAAAATCTTTAAACAAAATGAACAACATCATCATTCATCCATCCTATTTCCCATCAATCAGCCATTTTGTGGCGATTGCCAAAGCGGATGTGGTGACTTTTGAAATGGAGGATAATTTTCAGAAGCAAACTAATCGTAACCGGATGTATATTTACAGTCCGAACGGCATTCAGTTATTGAATGTCCCGGTCAAACACAATAAGGAAAGACATCAACGCATAAAAGAGGTTAGAATTGAGAATGATTTCGACTGGCAAAAACAGCATTTCAAATCCTTAGAAGCCGCCTACAGAACTTCGCCTTTTTTTGAATATTTTGAAGATGATTTATTGCCAATTTTTCAAAAAAAACATTCCTTTTTAATGGATTTGAATTTGGAAACGATGTCAATTGTTTCTAATTGCCTTCGATTGGAATTTGACTATGATGAAACTGTGGAGTATTTTCACGAAGTGAATGACAAAGTCGATTTCAGGAATTTGATTAATGGCAAAAAAGACACTTCTGCTTTTGAACCGTACACACAGGTTTTTGGAGAAAAGCACGGTTATCTGAACAATCTTTCTATTCTGGATTTGTTATTCAATGAAGGCCGACATGCGTTAGATTATCTAAAGAAGCAATCGCTTTAAACTATTAATCTACAGCCTTTTTGGATATCAAAAAATACATTAACGGAAGTAAAAGAAAAATTATTCCCGAAGCATAAATACTAAAAAAACAAAGTGGAATACTAAGCACCCAAAAGGCAACGGCAATCCAATTTCTTTTGTCCACTTTGTGATTGTAACTTTCTTCATTGCTTTTCATCACCAATCGTTATAGCAAAGAGTAGAGAAAAGTTACTACGGTCATTATTAATCCGAAAAAAATATGATTTGCCTTCTGATGAAAATCAGCATTTAAATGTTCGGTAGCCATTGGTAATATCGATGTAAAGAATAATAACGCAAAGTTAATCCATACGATAGTAATACTGACCGTCTTTACTTTCACAAACATATGATGATGATTAAGCCACAAAATAGCGATATAGGTAAAGCTCACAGCATATATAAAAATTTGCTGAAAGACTTTTGGCAGATTTTCAAGAGTAAGTTCCGGAATCTTAATCTCCAAAACCATTAGTGTAATTATGATTGCCAATACGGCGTCGGTTATGGCTTCAAATCGCTCTTTTTTCATTTTCTAAAATTTTATTCAACAAATGAAAGGCGTGTCATTACTGGAAAATGATCGGAGTTTTCAAATTTTGTAAAAGTCGTAAAACTTTTAACCTGCATTTTTTTACTGGCAAAAACATAATCAATCCGTGCCGGATAGTATTTGAATTTATAAGTCTGGCCAAAACCATTTCCGGCTTCTTCAAAACAATCATTCAAATCCGATTTTATACTTCGGTACACATATGAAAACGGACTATTATTCATATCGCCACATATAATTACAGGATAGGTACACTCATTTTTGTGTTTGACTAAAATCTCAGCCTGTTGCTCCTGCTTTTTAAAGGCATCACGGATTCGGGTAAAAAGTTGTTCGGATTTGCTTTGATTGATAGCGTCGACATGTTCCGAGATTTCATTGACATCAGGAGAGATTTTGATGGATTGCAAATGAATGTTGTAAACCCTGATGGTATCCTTCCCTTTTTTAATATCAGCATAAATAATATTATTTCCCGCGGTCGGAATTTTAAAATCACCCTGATTAAAAATTGGATATTTTGAAAAAATAGCCTGACCAGTCCTGATTTTCTTGCCTTCCATAAAGATGGCTTTGTATTTGTAAATCCTCAAATCGACATTGGCATTTTCTGAATATTCCTGAATACATAAAATATCAGGATTCTGGTCGTTGATAAAATTCAGAATAGTATTCCCAACATGATCACTCGCAATCCAGTCAAATAAATTGAACAAACGCACATTATAGCTCATTACGGTAAAATCCTTTTCCTCAATCTCACCATTCCTTGAAGAAAGTTTGTAAAATTTATTGATAAACGTAATACCAAGCAATAAAACCAATCCCGAAAGGATGACCTGACGTTTTAACTGCAACAGCCAGTACATAAAAAACAAGGCATTCAGGATAAGAAAAAGAGGAAGAATCAATGTCAGTACAGAAAGCAGCGGAAATGCCTTAGGCGCCAGAAATGGTAGAACATAAGCAACAAAAGTCAATACAGTAATTACTATATTGAAACCATAAATTACTTTATTAAACCACGAAAGTTTCTTCATTTAATACTGACAAATTATTTTCCGGCTTTAAAGAGAAACTCTTTCTCTTCTGCTGTAAGGCTGTCATAACCCGATTGACTGATTTTATCCAGAATCTCATCTAACTGTTGTTGTGTTTTATCTTTAACAACAATTTTACTGTCTCTTCTCACTGCAGGTTTTTTGGGATTAACATGCACTTTCTTGAACGGTGTTTTTTTCTTTTGAGTAAATATCCCTAAAACCGAATCGACAATTTTGCTTAAATCGGTTCCGTTTTGCAACAACTTAATGTAAATATAACCAAAAAATGCTCCACTCAAATGTGCGATGTGACCGCCGGTATTATCTATCTGGATTTGCAATAAATCCAATAATAATATGACTGCCGTGATATGCCATAGTTTTACATTTCCAATTAATAATAATCGAACATTCATCAAAGGCTGATAAGTTGTAGTGGCTACCAACAATGCCATTATTGCTGCCGAAGCCCCGACC
>DBIH01000085.1:5891-6515 GCA_002296885.1 Flavobacterium sp. UBA807
GCTGCCGAAGCCCCGACCATATTGGAAACCTGATGGAGAAAATAAAAGCTTACTACAAAACATAGTCCTGAAAAAATAGCGCTGAGAATATATAGTCCAAGGTATTGTTTTTGGGTAAAAAAGGTTAAAAACAAACGGCTTGAAAAATTCAAAACCATCATATTGAAAAACAAATGCATAAATCCATAATGAAAGAAAGCATAAGTCATTAAAGTCCATGGTCTTGTTAGGACTATTGTCGGTTCAGAAGAAACGGCCAGCCAATCGGGGAAATCAAAAACACCTGATTTAAATTGGTAAAAGAAAATAATTGACAACAAAAAAACTCCAACATTCCAATAAATCATCTTATTGGCAATGCCTCCTATTTTATATTGAAATTTTAAATCATCAATAATACTGTTCATATCAATTCCAACGATTTTGTTTAAACATTTTACGTCTCCAATACCACATCAGCAAAAATCCCGTTAAGGCTCCGCCAACATGAGCAAAGTGCGCGATTCCTGTTCCTCCGGCACCAAAAATGGAGCTTCCCTGAAATCCTAAAAACAAATCGACCGCAATCAATCCCGGTACAAAATACTTTGCCTTTACCGGAACCGGTATAAACATAATTCCAAG
>DBIH01000184.1 GCA_002296885.1 Flavobacterium sp. UBA807
GACAGGGCTGAAATCATAAATTATATAAAATCGAAACTCTAAATGGCAATTTCAAAAGACTTTACTTCTATTCTGAAAAAGGATTGGGAAATTACTTTTCTGCAATGTTATCCGAACGGTTATTTGAAATATACCGATTTGTGCAACATACTTCAGCTAACAGCCGGAGTTCACGCCGAATTGGGCGGATTGAGTTTTACGGATATGCAACAACATCAACAAGCCTGGGTTTTGAGCAGAATGCGTGTTGAGATAAAACGTTTACCAAAATGGAGAGATGTTGTTACCGTTAAAACCTGGATTAACTCGCTGGAGAATTCGCGCTCAATCCGTTGTCTTGAAATGTATGATGGTGATGAAAAGATTGTTGGCTGCGAAACCTTTTGGGCGGTATTTAATACAGAAACTCGTCGCCCGGAAAACCTGGCATTGGCGCATGATCATTTTGAAAAGTATCCAAATGATAAAGCAACTGAAATCCAGTTTTCCAAAATAGACACTAACATTGATAAAATACCTGTAACCAATAAAACGGTTCTTCTTTCGGATTTGGATATTGTAAACCATGCCAATAGCGTTAAATATCTCGAATGGTGTTTGGATTATGCCGAACCAAGACTTCTTTTAAATCAACAACTGAAAAGTTTTGAAATGAATTACCTGAAAGAAGTTTCTTTGAATGAAACTATTTCTATTGAGAAAAGCATTGCTCAAAATCCTCAAATTTTTACCGTTAATTCTTCAGAGAAAACTTGTTTTGCTTTACAACTGAACTGCAAATAAACGCTACTGCCATAGCCCGGATTGTAGTGGAAATCCTTTTTCGTCAGTTCGAGTTTTTGTTTCACTTCTCGATACATCTCGTCATAAATGACGAGACACTCGAAGTGACGACACGAGTGAAAGCAACAGCCGAACGAAACAAAAGTATCGAGAACCAGAAAAAGATTGAAACGCAAAGCCGGAATAGCTGCTAAATAAAAATCCCGCCTTGAAGACGGGATTTGCGTTATTTTTTTACGACTAATCTAAAGCCTTCTCCGTGGATGTTGAGGATTTCAACATTTGGATCTTCTTTCAGGTATTTACGCAGCTTGGCGATGTAAACGTCCATACTTCTTGAGGTGAAGTAGTTGTCTTCTCTCCAAATCTTTGTCAGTGCTAATTCTCTTGGCATTAAATCATTTTCGTAAGTAGCCATCATTTTGAGCAGTTCAGACTCTTTTGGTGATAATTTAATTGGTTCGTTGTTATCGAATTTCAAGTAACGAAGTTTTGAATTCAAAAGGAACTTTCCGATTTGGAATTCAAATTTTGCCGGTTCATTTTTGTTTTCGGCTGCTTTTCGCTGCATGATGGCTTTGATTTTCATCAGAAGAACATCGGAATCAAAAGGCTTGTTCAGATAGTCATCTGCTCCGACTTTGTATCCTTTGAGCACATCTTCTTTCATTGATTTAGCCGTTAAGAAAATTAAAGGCACATCCTTGTTTTTTTCTCTTATTTCCTTAGCCAGCGTGTAGCCATCTTTGTAAGGCATCATAACATCCAAAATACACAAATCAAAATTGTCTTTTTTGAATTTTTCAAAACCTTCCATACCATTTTTGGCCAAAGTGACATCAAAGTCATTTAATGACAGGAATTCTCTCAGAACTATTCCAAAGTTCTGATCGTCTTCGACTAGTAGTACTTTTTTGTTGTTTTCCATAGTAGTGTAATTTTTCTTTTTATTAATTTATGAGTGGGACTTTAATTATAAATGTGCTTCCTTTTCCTTTTTCGCTTTCGACAAATATTTGACTGTTATGGTCATCTATAATTCTTTTGACATACGCTAAGCCTAAACCATGACCTTTTACATTATGTAAATCTCCTGTATGTTCCCTGTAGAATTTTTCAAAAATTCTTTTTTGTGCTGCTTTGCTCATTCCTGAGCCCTGATCTTTTATTTTGATAATTATAAACTCTTTTACATTCTCTGTCTCGATATCTATAATTGGTTCTTCCGGTGAATATTTTATGGCATTATCCAGAATATTGACGATTACATTTGTGAAATGAACATCGTTTAATAAGACCGTTGATCTTGTGGCATTAAAATGTTTTGTTATCGTTCCGTTTCTGTCCTCAATAATCAAATTCACGTGCTCGATGGCATCTTCAATAATGTCATGAATATTATTCGATTCTTTATTGATATCCAACTCTTTCTTTTCCAGTTTAGAAATACGCAATACATTCTCAACCTGTGCATGCATTCGTTTGTTTTCATCTTTAATCATTTGCATGTAACGAAGCACTTTTTCTTTGTCTTCAATGACTTTTGGGTTTTTCATCGCGTCCAATGCCAAATTTATAGTTGCAATAGGAGTTTTAAACTCATGTGTCATATTATTGATGAAATCGGTTTTGATTTCAGAAATCTGACGCTGCTTTATTAATTGATTTAAGGCACTTGAATAGGCAATAATGATAATAAGCGTAAAGACGATCGACAATATGCATATTCCAACTAATTCAGAAAACAAGAACTTCTTCTTTTGGGGAAATGTAACCAGCAATTGATATTTATTATTTCCTTCACTATCAATAAAAATAGGAATGGAATACGTTGATTGTTTGTCGTACTTAAAACGCTCGCTTTTTATCTTAGTTGCCAATCCGTTACTGTAAACATTGAACTCGAAAGGTGTTTTAACACCATATTCATTAAGTTCATCTGATAACATTTTTTGCAGTAATTCATTTGAAACTCTTTCTTGTATTGCTTTAGTTGCTGCAATATCTTTGAAAAACATTTCAAACTGAGCGCTTTCCAATAAATCATTTCTACCTGATTTTTCAATTTTGATATCAGGTGCAACTCTTTGTTTTATGCTGGGATTGTCGACATTTCCATTATAGATTTCAGTCTTTCTTTTTGAAGAGAAATTTTTAATTTTTAAGCTGTCTAATTTTTTATCAAAGAACGATGAACCTGTAATTCCGTAATCTTCGGAAATTATGCTGTTTGAATAAACTATTGTTTCATTTGTTCTGGAATCTCTCTGATAGTAACCAAATTCAAGGAAATCACTTTTTTGCGGTGTTTTACCTGTACTGTCTTTAAGATGATTGTACATTTCATAATAGGAATACCTTTCATGATCCTGTAATTTGTCGGCAACGTTTCCCAGAACTTGTTTTACATGATACTTAAATTGTTCTTCATTATTCTCAAAAGATTTATCAAACCAATACACCTGAACAAGTATGATGCCTATTAAAGACAAACTCATTAAAATAACAAGTAATCGGAAAAACAATTTATTCATCGAACAAATTTAACATTTTAACATTTAAGCAATAAATACATTAACCAAACATTAACATCTTACTTATAAATTATTGATTTGTCAATATTTTAAGAATTTCATCGGTTTGTTTATAGGTTTCTTTAACAGAAATGTTATGAATTACAAAATTACTTTTTGCAATTCGCTGTTCGTCAGACCATTGGTTTTGTATTCGTTTTAAGACAGATTCTCTGTCTGTTTTATCACGTTCAATTACCCGTTGAAGTCGGGTTTCTAATGGAGAAGTCACAGTTATTACAGCATAACAAAATTTATAGCTTCCACTTTCAAATAATATAGCGGCTTCTTTAAAAACAAAAGGAAAGTTGTTATGATTTTTTAGCCATTCATCAAAGTCATTTTTTACTAATGGATGCACAATTGCATTTAGCTTTTTTAGTTTGTCCGGATTATTAAAAACAAGTTTTGAAAGCTTTTCGCGGTCGATAGTATCGTTTTCAATAATTTCTTTGCCAAATGTTAGAGAGACTGCCTGAACTACTTCATTAGTATTCATTATTTTTTTTGCCTCATCATCAGCAATGTAAACCGGATAACCTAATGATTGCAGATAATTTGCAACCAATGTTTTCCCACTTCCTATTCCACCAGTTAATCCGATTACTTTTGTCATGATTTTACTTTAAAAAATAATTCAGGAAATGCAATTTCAGGTTTTTGCTTTAACAAAATGACTTTGATGTAAGAATTTAAAAAGCCGTTACCATAACCAAAGAATTGTTTGAAGACAGCAATTAAGGATAAAGTCCCAATTTTAAAGCTTTTATTTTGAGTAGCTGATGTTAGTAGGATTAAAAAGAAATAAAAAACATAACAAAGAATTGGCAATATAAGACCAAAAGCTAAAGCTATAATTGAAAAATAAATACCAATGATAAAAAGTGAAGGAAAGAAAAATGTAAGTTTACTATACTCAGGATACCAACTGTTTAATATTGGCCTTGCTTTACCAAATTTATTTACCTGAATTGAAAATTTATCCCAGTCTATTCTTCTTTTGTGATAAACAAAAGCTTTTGAAAATAGTCGGGTTTCATATCCCATTTTCCATAATCTAATACTCAAATCGGGATCCTCTCCAGGATGGATATTACCAAAGCCCTTTGAGGCTTCAAAAGCTTTTTTGGAAATCCCCATATTAAAACTTCGGGGCTGGAATTTATTAATTTTTTCTGAACCTCCTCTAATTCCTCCGGTGGTTAAAAATGAAGTCATTGCAAAGTTAATAGCTTTCTGAATATCTGAAAATGAATCTAACGCAGCATCTGAACCTCCATAACAATCAACATAGTTTTGTGAAAGTTCTTTTTCAACTTCAGTTAGGTATTGTTTTGGTATGATGCAATCAGAATCAAATATTATGAAATAGTCACCTTTTGCCTTTTTCATTCCAAAATTCCTTGAGTCTCCGGGTCCTGAATTCTCTTTAAAATAATAAGAAATGTTTAACTTATCGTTAAATCTTTCAACTTCATCTTTGCAACTTATTACAGAGCCATCTTCAACTATTACAATTTCATATTCTTTATTATAACCTGAAATAAAAAGACTTTCTAAAAGTTCTTTAATCTCGTCAGGTCTATTGTAAACAGGAATAATAATTGAAAAATACATCTAATAGCTTTTATAGTTTTACCTATGGCCTTCGATAACAAAGATAAGAGTTATGCAAAAAAAAACCACCTAAAAAATTAGGTGGTTTTAAGTTTAAATTTATCTAAATTATTCTTTGATAACTTTAATAGTTTTTACTTCGTTGTTAGAAGTTACTTTAACCATATAAGCACCTTTTGCTAAGTTTGACATATCAACCTGAGCTGTATTAGCACCAATTTTATTAGAGCTTACAATTTGACCTAATAAGTTAAACACTTCAACATTTGAAATTTCCTGATTGTATGATAAATTCAAGATGTTTTTAACAGGGTTTGGATAATAAGCAAAATTAGCATTATCGAATGAGCTGTTTCCTAATGAAGCATCGTAAGCAGAAATTTTGAATGAGTTTACTGTAGCACTTGGTGCAGTAGTACCCCATTTCCATACACCAATATAAATAGTATCACCTGCTGTAAGACCAGTAAGTGACATTAATGATAATAAACCTGTACCGCTATCATCATCACAACCAACCTCAGTTAAAGCACCACATGTTCCTGTAAAAGCAGCTATAGTAGTGTCTCCTAGAGAATTTGAAGTTCCAGCTTGTATTTCTACAGTTAAAGTTCCAGAAGCAGGAACAACCACAGAATACCAAACATCTGAATTTTGTGTATTTAAATATGCACAAGATGGTGTATTATCTGCATCATTAGTGGCATTTAAAACAGTTCCATCAACAGGATAGTCAGCAAATACTCCACCAGGAGTTAAAGCTATAGCACCGGTACATGCATCATTTGCAGGTGGTGGTGGTGGTGTAACTGTTAATACACCGCTTTTATATGTTGTTCCATCCCAGAAGTTACCATTGTTACTTGCATCAATTCCTCCATAAACGTATGCCCCACCATTTAATTGGAATCTTGTTGCATAGTAGTAAGTACCCGGAGCTAAAGTAGAACCAATAGATGCCATATATTCGTCATTGTTACCAGCATCAACATTGTAAGTAGCAACTGTCCAGTTTGTCCATGTATTAGGATTTGTGTCAGATCCAATTGGGCTTACTCCAACCCATGCATTTATTCCAGCAGCTTGTCCCGCAGGGTTAGTTAAACCAGCTTCATAAACTTGTCCATAAACAGTTCCGCTACCTCCTTGTACAAAAGTAAGTGTTGGTGGCCATTGCAAGTTTGCGTAATCAGGTGAATCTGCTGGTGGTGTAGTTACATTTACAGTGAAATCTAGAGTAACACCATAAGTTCCTGAATAACATGGGGCTGGTGGTACCTGACCAGAATCAGCGGTACCAATTCTCATTCTGTGTTGACCAAGAGGAGCAGATACAGGCATAGTAAATGTTGCATCTAATGTTGTAGGATTTGTAGCTGTTGAAGCAATTCCTGTTTTTACCAACTCACCTGCATCATCAAAATCAAAATCATTATTGAAATCAATCCAGATATTTGTATCATAAGTATATCCGGTTGCAAAAGTAATTTGTGTATTAGCTGCAAGACCTTGTGGGAAATCAACTATTGTAGAAGTGTAATCAGCATATGTAACATCACCATTAGGTACGTTAGTTGTTCCTAATAAAACATTGGTAACTCCTAAATTATCATTACTGGTTGGAACAGAAGTACAATAGCATCCTGATGCGAAAGTTGTATAAGTGTTTTCAGTACAGCCAACAGCAGGACCAACCGCATTGTGAGGAACAACTGTCCAATAGTAAGTAGTTCCAGGAGTCTGGGTTGCTAAATTATAAGTAACTACATTACCAATATCAACATTATTAACTACGTCAGTTCCACCGGAAGTAGTTCCAACTGTTAAGTTATATCCTGTAACACCTGCCACTGCATCCCAAGAAATTGTAGAGGCAAAATTACCACATGTTGCATTAGGTGTTGAAACCGGGTTAGCTGCACATCCCGGAACAGTAGTAGGAGGTGTATCATTTACTACATGATCCACAGATATTCTCCATTCATCTGTAGTGGTTGAATGCATACCAATGTAAATAGTTTGACCAACATAAGCCGATAAGTCATAACTGTATTCAACATAAGTTCCTAAACTACTATCAGGCGCAACAGTATCAACTAAAGTTGTAAGTCCGGCTGCATCTGGAGTTGTTGTTGAAACCAACAGATCAAATTGTTCTGGATAATCCGGGTCAAAACTTCTGGCCCAGAAAGAAAAACGATCATTAACACCAGCAGTAACAGTTATTGCAGGTGTAATCAAATAATCATCATGAGCTGTTGATGAATAGGAAATAAGAGCAGAAGCCGTTCCTTCCAAAACAAATGGCGCAGTAGTCCACTGTACCCAAGTGTTTGCATCTCCGCCGTTGATAACAGTCCATGTGGCAGGAATTCCAGATTCGAAGCCTTCAGTAAACTGACCAAATGACGATGTAATTGAACCTATTAAAAATAGGAATACTAACGTAATTTTTTTCATGTTATATAGTTTATAAAGTTAATTTCGATAAAAGTAAGGATAATAAAAAAAACTCACAAATAAATTGTGAGTTTTATATACTGGAAGTTTAAAAATTAACACCTATCTAATTTTTAATACTAGGAATTAATAATAATTCATTTGCATCTGCATTATAATCAACTTTTTGAAATCCAAAGCCAAAAAGATTTAAAAAATCCTGCTTGTATCCGGACAAATCTCCTATCTCAGAAAGGTTTTCCGAAGTAGCTTTAGCCCAAAGTGTTTTAACTCTTTCCTGAATGTCATCCCTCATTTCCCAATCATCAATTCTGATTCTTCCTTTATCATCTGTCGGAACTTCATTGCCTGTGTATAAACGTTGTTCAAAAAGTCTCTGTATCTGCTCGATGCAACCTTCGTGAACCCCTTCTGCCTTCATGATTTTATAAAGTAAAGAAATGTATAGTGGAATTACAGGAATTGCAGAACTTGCCTGAGTTACCAAAGCTTTATTTACAGAAACGTAGGCTTTTCCGTTTACTGATTTCAAATCATCAGTAATTTTAAAAGCTGTTGCTTCTAAATCATCTTTAGCACGACCAATGGTTCCTTTTCTGTAAACGGCTTCTGTAACTTCTGGACCAATATAAGAATAGGCTATTGTTGTTGCACCATTTGCTAAAACACCGGCATTTTTTAAAGCATCCATCCACATCGACCAGTCTTCGCCACCCATCACAACAACTGTGTTGTCGATATCTTCCTGATTAGCAGGTTCAATGCTGACCTGCGATACAATTCCTGTATGAAAATCAACAGTTTTGTTTGAGAAAGTCTGACCTATTGGTTTTAAGACAGAACGGTGCAAAACACCGGTCACAGGATGCAAACGAACTGGTGAAGCCAAGCTGTAAATTACTAAATCAACCTGACCTAAATCAGCTTTAATTAAGTCTATAGTTTGCTGCTTAATTTCATTTGAAAATGCATCTCCGTTGATACTTTTAGCATATAATCCTGCTTTATTTGCTTCAATTTCAAAAGCTGCCGAATTATACCAACCCGGAGTTGCTGTCTTTCCTGCTGTTGGTTCCTTTTCAAAGAAAACACCAATTGTAGCAGCACCTGAACCAAAAGCACTTGTAATTCTTGATGCCAATCCAAACCCAGTGGATGCACCAATAACCAATACTTTTTTTGCACCGTCGATATGACCTTTAGATTTTACATACTCAATCTGGTTTTTAACATTTTGAGCGCAACCATCAGGATGAGCTGTTAAACAAATAAATCCTCGCATTCTTGGTTCTATAATCATATCGTAAGTGTTTTATATTTTAGTTTTATTTTGTTGCAAAATTAATAAATTCGGATTTTAATTTAGTAAAGCTTTAGCATGATTAACGGCAGAATCTGAAATATCTTTTCCTGAGAGCATTTCGGCAATTTCTATTATCCGTTCATCATTGGTAAGTAATTTCAATTCTGAAATGGTTGTATCTTCAAAAACGGTTTTGAAAACTTTGTAATGCAGGCTTCCTTTTGCGGCAATCTGAGGAAGATGCGTTATCGCAAAAACCTGCATCGTCTTACTCATTTCCTTCATTATCTCTCCCATTTTATTAGCAATCTCGCCCGAAACTCCCGTGTCAATTTCATCAAATATTATTGTTGGTAATTTTGAATAGTTAGTTAGAATGGATTTTACAGCAAGCATTATTCGAGACATTTCACCTCCGGAAGCTACTTTTTTGAGCAGTCCAAAATCGGTTCCTTTATTAGCTGAAAATAAGAACTGAAGATTATCTTTTCCGTTGTTCTGGTAAGTCGATGAAGGCTGGATTTCTATTTTAAATTGCACATTCGGCATTCCTAACTGGTTCAGAATCGCAATTAATTTTTCTGTTAGATTGGGTATTGCCTCTCTCCTGCTTCTGCTAATTTTTACAGCTATAGCATCTAATTGTGTTTCGAAATCTTTGATATCGTTTTCCAACTTTTCAATTTCTCTTTCCAAGGTCGCAACCGAAACCACTTTATTCTCTAATTCAGACTGAATTTCGAGTAATTCTTCAACAGTTAAAACATTGTGTTTTTTCTGCAGATTATAAATCGATTGCAATTTTTGGTTGATTTGTTCCAGCTTTTCGGGATCATTATAAACTAATTCCAATTCACGGTTCAATTCTTTTACGATATCATCAAACTCGATTACGATGCTGTTGGTGCGCTCAAAAAGCGATAGAAACTCAGATGAAAAACTGCTGTTTTTTTGAAGTAGTGCTTTGAATTCTTTTAAGTTTTTCAAAATCCCAAATTCATCTTCATTGCTTATCATCAAAAGCTTTTCAAGATTTTCTTTTATAAACTCTACATTACTCAAAGACTGATAAGTTTGTTCTAATTCTTCCTGCTCACCCGATTTTAAATTGGCTGTTTCCAATTCCCTATACAAAAAATCGTTATAATCTTTTTCTTTTAAAATGTTAGAAAACTCATTTCTTTTAGATTCTAAAACCGATTTCGCCACACGGTATTGTTTTAAAAAAAATTGAAATTCAGATAACAATTCCTTATTATTAGCAATCGCGTCAACTATTTTAAACTGAAAATCTTCTTCTGATAATTCCAAAGTCTGGTGCTGTGAATGCACATCTATCAGATAAAAACTTAAATCCTGAAGTTGCTGAAGATTGACCGGACTGTCATTTACAAAAGCCCTAGATTTTCCAGAAGGAAGAATTTCTCTCCTGATAATGGTTTCGTCTTCGTAATCTAAATCGTTAGCTTCAAAGAAAAATTTTAAATCGTATTTCCGAATAGAAAAATTAGCTTCGACAATGCATTTTTCGTCTTTATTCTTAAGTGAAGTCAAATCGGCACGCTTTCCCAAAACCAAGCCCAAAGCGCCAAGAAGTATTGATTTTCCTGCTCCTGTTTCTC
>DBIH01000074.1 GCA_002296885.1 Flavobacterium sp. UBA807
ATGCGTTTTCATCAATTTCAAGCGCATCGATTTGCTCAGCTTGGCTTCTTTGCGCAAGCATCAAAGATAAAATTCCGGTTCCGGCGCCAATGTCCAAAACCGAAAACGGGTGATGGTCAATGGGACACCAGGTGCCGAGCAACACACCATCGGTACTGACTTTCATCGCGCAGCGGTCTTGTTGGATGGTGAATTGTTTGAACTTGAAATTAGACATCTTAGATTTTTAGATTATTAGAATCGCTTCGCTCTTAGATTAATTCATTATTGATTTGAAAAAGATTGCCCTAGCCCGGATGGAAGCAAAAATCCTTTTGCTTACGCTGAGCTTGCGAGGCGAGAGCAAAAGATTGACGCGGACAGCCGGATTAGCTTCTTAAAAATCTAAAAGCCGAAGGCGTTTCTAACAATCTAAGAAGTCTAATAATCTTTAGAGATACATTTCAATTAAACCTTCAGGCAAATCCATGATGACTTTTTTGCTTTCGCGGTCGATTTTTACGAGGAATTCGTCAATCATTGGAACGAGGATTTGAACTTCGCCGTTTTCGACTTCAAACAAAGGTTGAGCTGTGGTGTCATTAATCGAAACAATTTTGCCGAAAACACCAAGGCGTTTGTCCTCAATTTCAAAACCGATGACTTCGTGGAAGTAGAATTGGTTGCCTTCGAGTTTTGGCAGCATTGAAAGCGGAAGGTAAATTTCACATCCAATCAATGTGTCAGCTTCTGCTTCGGTGTCGACATCTTCAAATTTGACGCGGAGGAAATCGTTTTTGTGGAGATTGGAATTCTCAATAAAAAATGGAATCAGGTCCTTGTTGAATTCAACAAATACTGATTCCATGTTTTCATATAGTTCAGGCTCGTCGGTATCTAAGTAGATTAGGACTTCGCCTTTGAAACTAAATTTTTTTGCAATTTTACCTAAATAGAAACAATCCTTTTTACGCATAATTGCCTTGAAGTATTAAGCTTCAGTTTCCTCATTTGCTTCTTCAGCAGCAGGTGCCTCATCAGCAGCTGGAGCTTCTTCTGCAGCAACTTCAGCAGTTGGCTCTTCAGCTACAGGAGCTTCTTCAGCAACAACTTCAGTAGCAGTTTCCTCAACAGCAGGAGCTTCAACTTCAGCAGCAGCTTCAGGAGCTTCAACTTCAGCAACTTCTTCAGCTACCTCTTCTTTTGCAGCTTCAACAGCGGCAGCAGCACGTTTTTCACTTGCAGCTTTTTCTGCTTTCAACGATTTCGCTTTAGCATCAGCTTTAGCTTTTGATAAACCTTCAGTTTTAGCAGTTACTTTGTTTGCTTTTTCTTCCAACCATTTTGCTAATTTAGCATCAGCCTGCTCTTGCGTTAAAGCTCCTTTACGAACTCCGCCATCAAGGTGGTGTTTCATCAAGGCACCTTTGTAAGAAAGGATAGCTCTTGCAGTATCAGTTGGTTGTGCACCATTGTGTAACCATGTAACCGCCTGGTCAAGGTTTAAATCAATAGTTGCAGGGTTTGTGTTTGGATTGTAAACTCCTAGTTTTTCAAGGTATCTACCATCTCTTTTTGATCTAGCGTCTGCGGCTACGATCCAGTAAAAAGGTTTCCCTTTTTTTCCGTGTCTTTGTAATCTAATTTTTACTGACATAATCTTGTGATTAAATTTTGAGGTACTCGACCTCGGTTAATTAAGGGCGCAAAGATAGTTTTTTTTCACAAACAAACTAAGATTGTTTTATTTTTTTAAATATTAAGTTCTTGTTGCAGACAATTTTAACATCTTTTTTTTAAAAATAATTAGCTGTTTTGCATTAAAAAGTTATTTTTGTGAACAAATAAGATGAAAAATGAAAAGATTTTTGCCCCTATTTATAATTGCATTAGCGCTTTCTTCATGCCAGGAAGATGTCAGATTTAACAACCCCGGATTTCAGGGTCAGAAAGACGATGTGTTCTGGAGAGCTAATGATGCGAGGGCCTATGTTTCTGCATCAGGGAAACTCAAAATAGAAGCGCTTACTGAGTACGAAATACTGACGCTAAATACCAGCAGCAAGAATGTTGGAACCTATATTTTAGGAACTACTAACACCAATAACTCAGCTACTTATTCTTCAAATTTTAATGATGTTGAATTGGAATACGCTACAATTGCAGTTCCGGGACCAGTCTCGGCCGTATCTTTGGTTAACGGAGGCACAGGCTACAGCAGCGGGACTTCGGTTGCAACAACCGGAGGTTCAGGAAGTGGTTTAACCGTAAATATTGTTGCCAATGCCTCGGGAGTTGTTACCAGCGCTACGGTTTCTTCTAACGGGAATGCTTATATGGCAGGTGATTTAGTTACCGTTGCAGGAGGAAATGTTAATTGTAAACTTCGTGTAACGAATGTGCAAAACAGCAATGGACAGATACAAATCACAGAATATGATGCTACGAACGCTACCGTTTCTGGGAAGTTTAAATTTAATGCTGCAAATTCAAATGGCAGCCCATTTGGGGGTCCGATACTGAATTTTCAATATGGAGAATTCTATAAAATTCCAATTTATCCAAATCCTTAATTTCTGAAATTAAAATATTTAAAAACCATCCTTGGGATGGTTTTTTTTATTTTCTTAATAAAGTCCCAATTAATAGTTGTTTGCATTTTATTTAACCTACCTTTGTTTTCGAATTTTAAATAAATGATATGAACATTTTTGTTGGAAGCCTTCCGTTCAGTATTGACGAAGCAGATTTAAGAGCGTCTTTTGAGGCTTATGGAACAGTTGATTCTGTTAAAATTATAACTGATAAATTTTCGGGAAGAAGTAAAGGCTTTGGTTTTGTTGAAATGTCTAATGACGATGAAGCTCAAAAAGCTATCGAAGAATTAAACGGAGCCACAGTTGAAGGGCGTACGATTGTAGTAAACAAATCGGTGCCAAAACCAGAAGGTGAAAGAAGGTCTTTTAATAACAATCGTTCAGGCGGAGGTTACGGAGGAAATCGCGGTGGCGGTGATAGAGGAAGATACTAATCTACATCTAAGAATAAATGCAAAAGCCGCCTCAACTGAGGGGGCTTTTTTATTTTTTGTTGATAACTAAAATTTATTTTTCGCCAGCTAAAATGTATTTTTGAAACATTACTTTTTTAAAATCCAACTCACAAAATGTACTTGATTTTTGATACAGAAACCACCGGTTTGCCAAGAAACTGGGTAGCACCAATTACCGATACCGATAATTGGCCAAGATGTATACAAATTGCTTGGCAGCTACATGATGAGTTGGGAAATCTTATCGAACATCAGGATTTTTTGGTTAAGCCAGAAGGTTTCAATATTCCGTTTGATGCTGAAAGGATTCATGGAATATCAACA
Organism: Flavobacterium sp. UBA807; assembly: GCA_002296885.1. Taxonomy (GTDB): domain Bacteria; phylum Bacteroidota; class Bacteroidia; order Flavobacteriales; family Flavobacteriaceae; genus Flavobacterium. Next base: position 3,356 of record DBIH01000074.1, read on the forward strand.
GAGTTAGCAGAACAACAAGGAATCGATTTAAAAGAAGTTCTTGAAAAATTCAACACGGCTTTATCAAAAGCCAAATTTATTGTTGGGCAAAACGTTGGCTTTGATGTCAATATCATGGGCTGTGAATTTCACCGTATGGGAATTAAAACTCAAATGAATTCGATGCCCGTTTTAGACACCTGTACAGAAGTAACAGCAAATCTTCTGAAATTACCCGGAGGACGTGGTGGAAAATTTAAATTGCCGACATTAACCGAATTACATCAATACCTTTTTGGAGAACCTTTCGCAGAAGCGCATAATGCAACGGCTGACGTTGAAGCAACCACGCGTTGTTTTCTTCAGTTGGTTAAAGAAGGTATTTTTACCAAAGAAGAACTTGACGTTCCGGCAGATTATTTTGACAGATTCAGTAAAAATAATCCACAGGAAATCCAACTGATAGGATTAAAACATATCAATCTGAAACAGGCATCTGAAGAAATCAGAAAACAATTTCAGAAAAAAGAAGAAGTTGCCACGCCAACCGAACAAAAAGAAATTCAGCACAATTTAGCTGATGTAGATTTTGTCCATCTTCACAATCACACACAGTTTTCTGTATTGCAGTCCACAATCAGTGTTGCCGATTTGGTAAAAGCGGCTGTTGCCAACAAAATGCCGGCAGTTGCGATGACCGATCATGCCAATCTGATGGGAGCTTTTCAGTTTGTGCGTGATATTTTATACCATAACAAATCGGCTGAAACCAAAAACAAAGCAACCGAAGAAGCTGGTGAAAATCCAACAGAAAAAATTATAAAACCAATTGTCGGATGTGAGTTTTACGTCTGTGATGATTTGACAGACAGGACGCGTAAGGATAATGGTTACCAAATTGTTTTCCTCGCCAAAAATAAAAAAGGTTATCACAATCTGGCAAAATTATCGTCCATTGCTTACACAGAAGGATTTTATTATGTACCAAGGATTGACAGAAAAACGATAGAAAAATACAAAGAAGATATCATTGTTTTGTCCGGAAACCTCTATGGAGAAATTCCAAGCAAGATTTTAAATATTGGTGAAAACCAAGCAGAAGAAGCACTGGTTTGGTGGAAAGAGCAATTTGCAGATGATTTCTATCTCGAATTGATGCGCCACAATCAGGAAGATGAAAACAGGGTTAACGAATCCCTGATAGCCCTTGCTAAAAAGCACAATGTAAAAACCGTCGCGACTAACAACGTTTTCTACATCAATAAAGAAGATGCGAATGCACATGATATTTTACTGTGTGTCCGCGATGCCGAAAAACAATCAACACCAATTGGTCGTGGACGTGGTTATCGTTACGGATTGAATAATCAGGAATATTATTTCAAGTCGGGCGAGGAAATGAAGAAACTTTTCCATGATTTGCCTGAAGCAATTACTAACACCGAAGAGATTGTCAATAAGATAGAAATCTACGATCTGGCGCGTGAAGTATTGCTTCCAAAATTTGAGATTCCAAATGAATTCTTAGTCGAGGAAGACAAAGTTGATGGTGGAAAGCGTGGTGAAAATAAATACCTCAATCACTTAACCTATAAAGGTGCTGAAAGGCGTTATGCCGAAATTACTCCTGAAATCAGAGAACGAATCGATTTTGAGTTAATGACCATAGAAAACTCAGGTTATCCAGGTTATTTTTTGATTGTCCAGGATTTTATTGCCGAAGCCCGAAAAATGGGAGTTTCTGTTGGTCCCGGGCGTGGTTCCGCAGCAGGTTCTGTGGTGGCCTACTGTCTCGGAATTACCAACATCGATCCATTGATGTACAACCTGCTTTTTGAGCGCTTCCTAAATCCGGACAGGGTTTCGCTTCCCGATATTGATATCGATTTTGATGACGAAGGCCGAAGCAAAGTAATGGATTATGTAATCCGGAAATACGGCTCGAAACAAGTGGCTCAAATCATTACTTACGGTACCATGGCAACCAAATCAAGTATCCGAGACACGGCAAGGGTAATGGATTTACCACTTTTTGAAGCGGATAAAGTGGCCAAACTGATACCGGGAATGATGCCTTCAAAATGGAATCTGGCGCGACTTTTATCAGAAGATGAAGCCTTAATTAAAAAGACGTTACGTCCCGAGGAATTTGACCGTGTGATGGAATTGATTGCGCTTTCAAAAGAAGGAGGTTTGTGTTCGGACACTATAAATCAGGCAAAATTTTTAGAAGGAAATCTCAGGAATACAGGAATTCACGCTTGTGGTGTGATTATCACGCCTGATGATATTACCAATTTCGTTCCGGTAGCAACAGCTAAGGATTCGGATTTGTTTGTGACCCAATTTGACAACTCTGTTGTAGAAAGTGCCGGATTATTAAAGATGGACTTCCTTGGATTGAAAACCCTTACGTTGATAAAAGATACCGTAAAACTTGTAAAATACCGAACCGGGAAAGAGCTCAATCCTGATGAATTCCCGATTGATGACGTAAAGACTTATGAGCTTTTCCAGCGCGGAGAAACAGTTGGGATTTTCCAATATGAAAGCGCCGGTATGCAGAAATACATGAAGGAATTGAAGCCTACTGTTTTTGGCGATTTGATTGCGATGAACGCCTTGTATCGTCCGGGACCGATTGCTTACATTCCGAGTTTTATCAAACGGAAAAATGGCGAAGAACCAATTGAATATGACTTAGATGCCTGTGAAGAATTATTGAGTGACACCTACGGAATAACTGTTTATCAGGAACAGGTAATGCTTTTGTCCCAAAAACTGGCAGGATTTTCTAAAGGTGATGCCGACGTTTTGCGTAAGGCAATGGGAAAAAAGCAGAAAGATGTTTTGGATAAGATGAAACCAAAATTCATTTCTCAGGCTGAAGCTAATGGACATCCGGCTGAAAAATTGGAGAAAATCTGGAAAGACTGGGAAGCTTTTGC
>DBIH01000037.1 GCA_002296885.1 Flavobacterium sp. UBA807
GCAGAAGATGTTTTTGAAAAAGTATATGCAATAATGCACGAAGCAAAACCAAATCAGTTTCCGAGTTTATACTAAATTTATGAAAAAAATAGTAGTATATTTAGTTTTGGCTATTATGTTTTTCACTTTAAACTCTTGTAGTAATAGTGATGATTCACCAAAATATGCTCATGGTATTATTACTATGAAAGTCGACGGAGTTTATAAGTCATTCAGTAAAATACTTTTTGACTTATCAAAATCACCAGACGGTAGTACAACTTCAGTTGCTTTTTTTACTGAAGATGATGGCGATGATTATGGTGACCATGTTTCCTTTACCATAACCAAAGGAGTTTTTACAGATTTAGTACCTTTCGGCTATTACATTGAGCAAGAAGATTATGCCAGAGCTTCCGGTTTTGAAATGCATCTTACTTCAAATGGAAATGATAAAAAAGTAATTGGAACATTTTCAGGCGATGTTAGTAACGGCACTGAAACTTTTACCATAACCGAAGGAACATTTAACATTCAATACTAATGCAACCCAAAGATTTACTTGACTTAGCTGAACAATTTGGCAATCCGTTATACGTTTATGATGCTGAGAAAATTGCGTTTCAGTACAAGCGACTGACAAATGCTTTCAAGGTGGAAAAGCTTCGCATCAACTACGCGATGAAAGCTTTATCTAATATTTCCATTTTAAAGCTGTTGAATAATTTAGGTTCCGGATTGGATACCGTTTCCATTCAGGAAGTGCAGCTTGGTTTACACGCAGGTTTTACTCCCGATAAAATCATTTTTACACCAAACGGAGTTTCCTTCGAAGAGATTGAGGAAGTAGCCAAAATGGGCGTTCAGATTAACATTGACAACCTTTCTGTTTTGGAACATTTTGGCGCTAAATATCCTAAAGTCCCGGTTTGCATCCGTATCAATCCGCATGTAATGGCGGGCGGAAATGAGAATATTTCCGTTGGTCATATTGATAGCAAGTTTGGGATTTCAATTTATCAGATTCCACACGTATTACGAATTGTCGAGAATACAAAAATGACTATCAACGGAATCCACATGCACACGGGCTCTGATATTTTGGATATCGAAGTGTTTTTATACGCTTCTGAAATCCTGTTTGATACCGCAAAACAGTTTAAGGATTTGGAATTCCTTGATTTCGGTTCCGGATTTAAAGTGCCTTATAAGAAAGATGATATTGAAACCAATGTTGAGGAATTGGGTAAGAAGCTAACCAAACGCTTTTTAGCATTCGAAAAAGAGTATGGCCGCGAACTGGCTTTGGCATTTGAACCAGGCAAATTCCTTGTAAGTGAAGCCGGTTATTTTTTAGCAAAAGTAAATGTGGTAAAACAAACCACATCAACCGTTTTTGCCGGAATTGACAGCGGTTTTAATCATTTGATCCGCCCAATGTTTTATGGTTCTCAACATTACATAGAAAACATATCCAACCCAAAAGGAAAAGAGCGCTTTTACACTGTGGTAGGTTACATCTGTGAAACCGACACCTTTGCCAACAACCGTAGGATTACTGAAATACATGAAGGCGATATACTTTGCTTCCGTAATGCCGGAGCATATTGCTTTTCAATGTCATCCAATTACAATTCGAGGTTCAAACCTGCTGAAGTTTTATGGAAAGATGGTAAAGGGCATTTAATCCGCGAACGCGAAACCTTTGATGATTTATTGCAGAATCAGATTATGATTGACCTATAAAAGCGAATCCCGATAAATCGGGATTTTTTTATGGATATTGGGGTTGTTTTGTATGTTGGTGGGACGATATTGTTGGTTGACGGAGTGATATTGTTGGCATTTTTAACACTCGCAGTTGTAACAAACTACTTTTTTAAAGACTATTTAAAGAAAAAAAAATATGGAAACAAGCAGACGACTATGGCTGAAAAAAATTGGAATTGGAGTAGCTGGTATTGGACTTACAAACTTCAATTCATTTGCTTCTCCTGTTGTATCAGGAAATTCAGTTACTAATTTTGAAACAGACGCTAACTTAATTTTTTTACGTTCAAATGAAAACCCCTATGGTCCATCTCCATTAGCTAGGAAAGCATTCGCAGACAATGCGAATATTAGTAATCGGTATAATTGGGATGTGGCAGAACAACTAATTTCTGACCTTGCAAAAAAAAATAGTGTCAAAGACGAGAACATATTGTTAGGAGCTGGTTCAACTGAAATTTTAGATTTGGTTGCAAAATTTGCATCGTTAGATAAAGGGAATTATGTGATTGCAGATCCAAGCTACGATTATTGGACAGTAACGATGGATAATTTAGGCTTGAAGAAAAACAAAATACCTCTTACATCAGACAAGAGAATTAATTTAGAAGCTATGCTGGAAGCTGTAAATAAAGACACTAAACTTGTTTATATCTGCAATCCAAACAATCCGACAGGGGCAATTTGTGAAAGAAACGAGTTGGTTGATTTTGTAACCCGTATTCCTTTGACAACAGTTGTCTTAATTGACGAAGCCTATTTAGAATTCACAAAACAAAAATCTCTTTCAAATCTGATTGATAGTCATCCAAATCTAATTATTGCCAAGACATTTTCTAAAATATATGGTTTGGCTGGAGCGCGAGTAGGCTATGCAATTGCTAACAAAACAATAATTGATAATTTGGCGAATTTGCAATCCAATACCAATAATAGTGTTAGTGTATTGTCAAAACTTGCTGCTATAGCTTCTTTGAAAGATGATAAGTTTGTTTCAAATTGCTACTTGCTAAATGAAAATGTAAGGCAATATACTATCAGCGAACTCAAAAAATTAAATTGTGAGTGTATTTCTTCTAATACAAATTTTATCTATTTTTCACTTGCCAACTACAACAAAGACTATTTCAAGCAGTTAGAAAACAATAATATTCAAGGAGGAAGAATATATGAAGAACGAGGAAAATGGACAAGGATTACAGTTGGTAAAATGGCCGAAATGGAAAAATTTATTAAAGCAATAAAATAAAAACTGCCTCCAACAATGGTTTCGCACAGTGTTGATTCTTATTTTTACGTGTTCACGAAATTGCATTCCGTTTTATTTTTATACATTAAGTATTGCACGGATTAAAAATCCGCGCTATCTATATTTGTCTAATTATCTAAAATCTCCGTGAGCACCTGACTTTCCGAGCCATTTGGAATTGTAATCTTTAATTTTTGTGACAAGGTCGGAGCAATTTCCGTAATTACTTTTCTGTCGTGTGATTCTCCTTTTGGGATTTTCCAGCCATAAAACAATAACGGCACATTCGTATCATAACTGTAGGTAGTTCCGTGTGAAGTTCCTGTTGGGCCATATTCGATATAACCCGGTTTGTCCAGAACAATCATGTCGCCATTTTGGGTTACATCATAGCCTTTGGCAATGCAATTCAGATGATAATCGGCTCCAGTATTGGCTAAAATCTCTTCTTCAGTATAAACACGTTTCACATAATCCTGAGTCATTAAGAAATCTTTGAAAGCCCGCTTTACTTTTGTCAAATCCAGATTCTTTGTTTTGATTTTGGTCTTATCAAAGAACAAATTAAAGCTGTCATAATGCAGTACTAAATTTTCCCCAAAAGTATCGGTAGAGAATTTTTCCAGATTTTTGGTAAGCTCCTTACCATCAAGATTGGTTACGTTGTATTTGTTGGCTTTAAGAAATTGAGCATTTTCAGCTCCGGCATGATCGGCGGTAAGGAAAAGCAGATAATTGCCTTTCCCGATGTTTTTATCAAGATAATTAAGCAAATCAGCAATGGTTAAATCCAGGCGCAGATACGTGTCCTGCAATTCCATTGAACGAGGTCCGAGAATGTGCCCGACATAATCAGTAGAAGAAAAACTAATCGCAAGGAAATCGGTGATATCATCTTTTCCAAGAGATTCTTTTTCAATAGCCACTTTGGCAAAATCTGCTAAATAATTATTTCCGAAAGGTACCGCACGCAAAATTGAAGCATCGTTTTTATCATACATCGCTTTTAAATCATACGGAAAAACAGGCTTGTCAACTTTGTATAGCTTTCCTTCATAAGGATTATCATCAGGTAAGCTCTCATCATAAGTTGATGCTGGTTTTAATAAATTCCAACCTTTATTGATGTAATCCATATATCCTTTTTTGGCATTGAAATCATTCACCCAATCTGGTAATTTATCACCATAAAAAGTACTGGAAATAAAATTCCCTTTTTTGCTGTACCAAAAAGCCCAATTGGCAAAATGTCCGGCAGGAAGAATAGAAGCCCTGTCTTTCATACTGATACCAATTACCTTTCCTCTAAAATTAGTTGACAGGCGAAGTTCATCTGTAATGGTAGTTGTCTGTTCATTTTTAGGTGACATAGCGCCTTCTTCTTTAGTCCCGTCACCAAGCGTTTGCACAGAAGTATCATCGGTACAATAGACTTCTTTGCCTTCTTTTCGGCTAAACCATTCATTACCTACGATACCATGCATTGCCGGTGTCGTTCCTGTGTAAATAGAAGTATGCCCCGGCGCGGTATAGGTTGGCATATAGTTATACTGCATATTGTAAAACGTAAATCCGTCATTCATCAAACGCTTAAAACCATTATCTGAAAAATCACTCTGAAAGCGATATAAATATTCCATTTTCATTTGATCAACCACAATGCCGACTACAAGTTTTGGGCGTTGTTGTGCTATTATATTTGAGAAAACAAACAAGAATATGAAAGAGATGATTTTTTTCATTGGAAAATAATTAGTAACAGCAAAAATAAGCATTCAGTATGAATAGTAACCAAAAAAAATGCGCACCGACCAAGGCACGCATTCCACTAAAAACAACTTTATTAACTAACAACTTTAAACGACTATTTCAAAATCATAAAGGTACATCTACGGTTAACAGCATGTTCCTGTTCGGTACAATCATTTTTAGGACAGATGATCAAAGGTTTGGTTTCACCATAACCAATAGAACGCAATCTTTTTCTATCGATACCATTTTGTACAAGATATTCTAAAGCAGAAGCTGCTCTTTTGTTTGACAATCTTAAGTTATACATATCCGATGCACGTGAATCGGTGTGCGAACCAATTTCAATTTCCATGTATGGATATTTTTTCAGGATACCAACCAACACATCCAGTACTTTGGCGGCTTGTGGTTTGATATTCCATTTATCCAAATCGAAGTAAATGTTTTCCAACTCGATTAATACTGTTCCGTCATCTTTCTTGTTGATGATATCTTCGGCATCATAATACGACTCGACTTTCATCTGTAAATCTATGTAAACCTTACCTTTTTGACTGGTATCAAATGTTGCTTCCGCCGGAATGTAAAAATCCTTGAATGCCATGATCTTGTATTTCTTATTTGGCTCCGTATTGAAAGTGAAAGTTCCGTCTTTACCTACGACAACTTCTTCGAGGAGATTGCCATTTTCATCATACAATTTTACGTTTGCACCTGGTAAAAGCTCGGTTGATTTTATATCTCTGACTTCACCTTCAACCAGATATTGCTGTTTGTTTTCTTCCTGAACAAACGTGTATAGATTGTCATCGCCAGTTCTGTTTGAAGCAAAATATCCTTTATTAGTTTTTTCGTCGAGGATAAAGTTGAAATCATCCATTTCACTGTTGATGCTTGAGCCTAAATTTAGCGGTTTGTCAAATTCGGTGTCGCTGATTTTCTGGCTCATGAAAATATCAAGATTTCCGTTACCCTGATGACCATCAGAAGCAAAGTAGAGTGTTCCGTCTTCTGTTAGAAAAGGAAACTGTTCCCTTTGATTGGTATTGATAGTTTCACCCAGATTTCTTGGTTGACTGTAAGTTCCATCTTCGTTTACATCAACAACATATATATCGAATGAACCTATTGAGCCCGGCATATCGCTGGCGAAATAAAGTTTCTTTCCGTCTTTTGTCAGGAATGGATGTTCAACCGAATAGGTATCGCTTGAGAAAGGCAGCATCGTGACATTGGTCCATTTTCCGTTAACGAATTCGGCTTTATAGATTTTAACCATAGCCACTTTAATGTCGCCAATCTTAACACGTTTATCACCACTACGGTTGAAATACATGGTTTTACCATCAGCACTAAACGTAGCATTACTTTCGTGCTTTTTGGTATTGATTGGTGCCAGAAAAGGTTCAACTCTTGTTAACTGACCTTTGTCATTTACCGTTGCCGAAAATAAATCGAGATAAGGTCTGTCGTTCCATCCGTAAGCTTTTTCATCAGCTCCATTTCTCAAAGAAGCAAACGTAACTTTATCACCATAAAAAGAGATTCCAAAATCACCATTGGTTTTATTCTTAGACATCATTTGAAGCTTGAAACTGTTTGGTGTATTTCGGGTTATGTTCTTCATGAACTTTGGCGTGTCTTCCTCAAAACCTAAATATTTAGACATCATTTCATCACCTTTTTCAAAATCTTTTGTTCCTTTCAGGGCATTGGCATATCTGAAAAGGACATCATTTCTCACGCTGTCTTTAAAGCTAAAAAATAATTGCCCGTAAGCCCGAACCGCATTCTTCATTTGAAAATTGTAATAATAACAATCCCCAAGATTTTGCAAAGACTGTCTGGTCTGTGGCAATTGTTCGTAAGCTTCGGCAGCTTTGACATAAGACTTATTTGCAAACAGCGAATTGGCTTCTTTGACACTAACTTTCTTTTGGGCAAAAAGAGTGGTGATGCTGCAAAAAACAAAAAGTATGTAGTAGAATTTTTTCATCATTTTCATTTTTAAAAGAATCGTGGTGATTTATCATATCCTTTACCTGAAGAAGAAAGTTTATTAAAATCTAAATCAAACAGTAAAAAAACTTCGTGCGAACCCGAATTAAACGGTCCCAGATTGGAAAGTGTATAATCATACGAATAACCTATTCGGAGTGTTGGTGTAACATAAAAACTTGTCATGCCGCTTACGGAATCTCCTAATCGGTAACCTGCACCGAGTTCAAATTTGTTATTGATTAAAACATTTGTTGTTAAGTCAATTGAAACCGGTGCGCCTTCGACACCTTTTGCCATAAATGCGGGTTTAAGTTTAAAATTATCATTTCCGTTCAAAGTGAAAACATAACCACCCGTCATGAAAAAGTGAATGGCTTCTACTCCACTTCCGGGATGCCCGTTGATGGTTTCGATGTGCCTCGAGGTCATTAAGTTTGGAGCAGAAAATCCGAAATAGTAATTCGATCCGAATAAATAAGTTCCGGCTCCTATGTTAGGAAACGTCTGGCTTATATTATTTTGAAATGCTGGATCGGGTAGCGGATCAGTGTAAACAAATCCGTTGAAGTTAGTATCGAAAAAAGTAATTCCGGCTTTCAATCCTAAAGACAATCTTGTTGTTTCGCCTAAAGGAAGTACATAAGCAAAATCGGCAAAGACATTATTTTCTTTTACGACATCACCAATTTCGTCATGAACTACGGAAATTCCGACTTCAACTCTTTTTGATAGCGGTTTGTGGGCAAAAAAGGTTTCGGTTGTTGGTGCTCCTTTTATCCCGACCCATTGCGCGCGGTATAATCCACCGATGTTCATAACATCGGCATTATCGGTTGCATAGGCTGGGTTTATCACACTCATGTTATACATATAATGAGTAAACTGTGGATCCTGCTGTGCCTGTAATTTTGAAGTCAAAAATACGATTAGCAGTACTAAGAGATATTTTATAATTTTATGTTTCATAGTTGTACTCATGTCTCTTATCTGTTTAGATATACTCTACCCTGGATTGCTTTTCTTGTTCCGTCATTAAAATGAAGCACATAGAAATAAACTCCTGTTGGCAATAAATTGTTTCCTAAATTCAATCCGCTTTCTGTGGTTGTTCCGCCCCAGTTTGCTTTATTCCTGTTTCCGGTATAAACCAGACTTCCGTAACGGTTGAATATTTCCAGTTTGAAATCGGGATATAAAGTAGCCAGATTCGGAATTTCAAAAGTGTCGTTGATTCCGTCATTGTTTGGAGAGAAACCATCAGGAATTATAATATCAGTACAGATACTAACGGTAACCGGAAGACGTCCTCCTTCACAACCACTTTCAGCTACCAAAGCTCCATAATAAATTGTTCCGTCAACTAATACATCGGTTGGACTGTAAGCGATTCCTCCGGATGGAGAATCGTACCAGATTACTGTTGGTGTTCCGACAATATTAGCTGACAGATCAGCTATGGTCGGATTTGCAGTTCCACAGAAGACGTTACCGTCAGTGATAAGCACCGGCGTTGCTAAGGCTGTAACCGTGAAGGTAGCTGGTGAAAATATACTACCGGAAACCCCACAACTTGTAACAGTAGAATTCAACTGATTGATTGTAATTGTTGTATCGCCTGCGCTGGTTAAGTCGGTAGAAGGTATCGTAAATGTTGCCACACCTGAAGCAAATGTCACCGGAATAGTAGCTGTTGCAGTATTCGCTCCGGACAATTGATAGGTTATAGAATAAGCTCCATCTGCCAAACCAGTCGCTCCTGAAATAGTTACCACACTTCCAAAATTAGGACAGGTAGCCTGCGCTATAACTGTAGCCCCACTTGTATTTGGAATCGGGTTTATTGTAAAGTTAACTGTTGCATTTTCACCGGCATTGGTACAGCCTGTGGTTGCTACAATTCCGATTACCGTTAATGTATAATTACCGGCAGTTGTAAATGCTGAAGCCGGAATTGTGAATTGACCTACTCCACCGGTTACTGTAACATTACCTGAGTTTCCGGTTGTTGGTGTTCCTCCAGGAATTGAGTAATTAAACTGATAAACATCATCAGGAAGGTGTATCGCATTAATGATATTTACTATTACACTACTTCCGAAACAAACATTTGTTACACTCAAATTGACATTATCAATATCAGCCAATGGCCTGATGATTATTTGTCGAGCAACATTTGTCAATGTATTTGTACAGGTCGTTGCATTATTAGTAATGCTTGTGAAATTAATTACTGTAGTTCCTGTGTTTGGTAATGAAGCAGCAGGTATGGTAAAACTTCCGTTCCCTCCGGCAACTGTAACTGTAGCTGATTGACCTGATAAAGTATTACTTCCTGTTAAATCATAGTTTAATGTATACGTTCCGTCAACCATTGAACTTAAACTCACAACTACTCCACTTCCTAAACAAGCCGGTGAAACTGTGACATTAAATGTCGCTAATTGTGGTGTAGCAAGAACGGTAAATTGTACAGTTTTAATATCTGTGCCACAAGCGTTATGAACGGTATAAGTATAGCTGTAGGCACCTGCCGTAAAGTTTATAATATTCAATGGAGAAGTTACTACTGTAGATGCGCTGTCTGTCCATACTCCTCCCGCATCTTCTCCATTTAAAAGAGCAAATAAATCCATAACTCCTACCGAAGTACAAACTGTTGGTGGTGGATCAACTGCTGTTCCAGCTGTTAATGGTGTAACTACAGTGAAAGTAATATTGGCATCTTCGCTGGTATTAGAACATCCGGTAGCTGTAGTAATTGTATTTATAGTAAGTGTATAACTTCCTGCATTGGCAATAACAGATGAAGGAATAGTAAATTGTCCAACTCCACCGGCAATGGTTACATCACCAGAATTTCCTGTAGCCGGTGTTCCCGATGGAATAGTATAATTAAACTGATAAACGCCGTCAGGAAGATTAATGGCATTTGTGATATTTACTGTTGCATTTGAACCAAGGCAAACCGATGAAACTGTTAGATTTGTATTATCTATTTGTACAATTGGGTTAATTGTAATCGATCCTGCAACATTCGTCAAAGAAGCTTGGCAGGTTGTTGCCGAGTTTTGAATAGTATTGAATGTAATAATTGTAATTCCAGTATTCGGAACATTCGCAGCAGGAATTGTAAAACTTCCATTACCACCTGAAATAACAACGTTAGTTGTTTGATTTGTCAAAGTATTGCTTCCGCTCAAACTATAATTCAAATCATAAGTTCCGTCAACCATCCCTGTTAAGTTAACTACAACATCAACTCCAATACAAGCTATTGAATTAGTAATGTTTGATGAAGCTAATACCGGATTTGGTAAAATTATGAATTGAACATCGGTATGAAAATCTCCACAGGTATTATGCACTGTGTAAGTGTAGGTGTAAGTCCCTGCAGCAAAACCAGTCACATCAATTGGGGATGGTGTCGACCATGTTCCGCCTGCATCCTGGCCTGTTAATAAAGTATTTAAATCTACAGTTCCTATTGAAGTACAAAAAGATGGTGTTGGTGTAACGGCTGAACCGGATGATAATGGTGTAACTACTGCAAAAGTAATATTAGCATCCTGATTCGTATTAGAACAACCTGTTGTGATTGTAATTCCGCTAATCGTTATTGTGTAATTTCCTGCCGTTGCAAAAACGGAAGCGGGAACCGTAAACTGACCTACTCCTCCAGTAATTGTTACATCGCCTGAATTCCCGGTTGCCGGTGTTCCTCCAGGAATTGAATAATCAAATTGGTACGTTCCATCAGGAAGATTTACAGCACCTGAAATCTCAACTGTTGCAGCGCTTCCCAAACAAATAGAGGAAACTGCAATATTGGTGTTATCGATATTCACTAAAGGATTTACCGTAATCGTTGCAATGATGTTTACTAAAGTTATCTGACAAGTAGTTGTTGTGTTTTGGATGGCATTAAAAGTTATTGTTGTCGAGCCTGTGTTTGGAAGGCTGGCAGCTGGTATTGTAAAGTTTCCGTTGCCGCCTGAAATCACAACTGTTGCTGTTTGATTCGCCAATGTGTTATTTCCACTTAAACTGTAGTTCAAAGCATAAGTTCCATCGACCATTCCGGACAAATTAACAACAGCATCAGTTCCAACACAAACGGATGTGTTTGCTACATTAGCTGCAGTTAAAACAGGATTTGGCAGTACTATAAATTGCATATCCTGAGTACTTGTCCCACATGAATTTGTAACAGAATAAGTATAAGTATATGTTCCGGCAGCAAAGCTTGAAATATCAATTGGTGAAGGTGTAGACCAGGTTCCTCCTGCATCCTGACCAGCCAATAAAGTATTCAAATCTATTGTTCCTACAGATGTACAAACTGACGGTGGAGTAACTGCTGTTCCTGCATTTGGCAATGGATTTACAATTACTGTAACTGTTGTAGTACTATCTGAACATGGAGTTGTGCCTAATACCACATAAGTGAAATGATACGTCCCAACTCCAGTTATTGTTGGATTAAAAGTATTACCGGTCAATGCCCCTGTAGCATCATCATCACTCCATGTTCCGGCGTCCTGTGTACCATCCAAACCTGTAAGTAAGTCCACGGATACTATATCTGGACACGTATTCAATGTCTGCCCAGCTCCTCCACTATTTGGTGCCTGAATGATATCAACAGTTACTGTTGCCGTTGATGGTGTAACACAAGTACTTCCAACTGTATAGGTGTAAGTTCCTGCTATATCAACTGTTGGATCAAAAACTCCGGTTCCACTAGCCAGTGCAGGTGACCAGGTTCCTCCTGCCTGCGGTGTTCCTCCAAGCGAAAGGAATAAATCTTCTGCAGCCCCATTCGAACAAAAAGTTTTAGTCCCGTTATTCCCTGCATCCGGAATCGGATTTACCGTTATTGAAATTGTAGCTGTATCATTAGAACATGGTAATGTTCCTGACATTGTATAGGTATAATCTCCTTGTGGGTCTACAGCCGGATCGAAAACTCCTGTTCCACTAGCCATTGCTGGTGACCATGTTCCACCTGTTTCTGCAGTTGGTCCTAACAATAAGAATAAATCCTGTGGTGGATTGTTAACACAAATTATAAGTGAATTGTTTGCTCCGGCTTCCGGTCCTGGTGTAACTGTTACTACAACATTAGCCGAATCATCTACACATGGTGTAATTCCGGGAATCGTATAAGTATAAACTCCCTGTGGATCAACTCCCGGGTTAAATATTCCTGTTCCGCTTGCCAATGCTGGTGTCCAGGTCCCTCCTGTTTGTGGTGTTCCTGTTAAAGATGCAAATAAATCAACCGGGTCCTGATTAGAACGAATATTCAATGCTCCGTCGCCTCCTGCAGCAGGTACAGGATTGATTACTACCGTAACCTGAGCCGGCTGGCTCGGACACGTCGTTGAACTA
>DBIH01000271.1 GCA_002296885.1 Flavobacterium sp. UBA807
GAATGCTGTGTTGGTTTTGTTTTTAATTCTCCGGCTGCTGCCAAATACGGAATCAATGTCAGATGAACCACAATGCTGTTGTGCTCTCCCAATTCCCAAACCAGCTGACGTACTGATTCGATATACGGTAACGACTCAATATCTCCGACAGTTCCGCCAATTTCAGTAATCACAATATCAAAATCACCAGAGTTGCCAAGCAACTGCATGCGTTCTTTAATTTCATTGGTGATATGAGGAACAACCTGAACTGTTTTACCTAAGAATTCTCCTCTTCGTTCCTTCTCAATTACCGAAAGATAAACTCTTCCCGTAGTTACATTATTTGCCTGAGAAGTCGGAACATTTAAGAACCGCTCGTAATGCCCTAAATCCAGATCGGTTTCGGCTCCATCATCGGTCACAAAACATTCCCCATGTTCATAAGGATTTAAAGTTCCCGGATCAACATTGATATAAGGGTCAAATTTTTGAATGGTCGTTCGATAACCTCTGGCCTGCAGTAACTTGGCCAAAGATGCTGCGATGATTCCTTTTCCCAAAGAAGAAGTCACACCGCCGGTAACAAAAATGTATTTTGTCTGATTCATTTTATTAGTAGTTGTTGTGTTGTTGTAGTTGTAAAAAACGAGGCAAAAGTACAATTAAATTTGAAGATTTGTGGATTTGAAGATTTGAAAATTATTATTTTTTACATCTTCAAATTTTTAAATTGATTCATTTTCAAATTGGTTTCGGATATTGTTTTTTAATATTCCGAATCAAATCTTCAAGGCCATTTAGTTTGAGTTCATAAACAAGTTGAAGCTGCTCACCCAGTTGTCCTTTAGGAAAGCCTTTTTGACTGTACCACACAACATAATGTTCGGGTAAATCAATAAGATAATAGCCTTCGTATTTTCCGAAAGGCATTTTTGTATGAGCGAGTTTTATAAGTGAGAGTTGTTGTTTATCCATTTAAAAAAGAGAAAAACCCTTCGACTGCGCTCAGGGTGACAAAAATAAAGCATAGAAAAAGACTGTCAATCGTAAAGAGAAAATCTATATTCTATGTTCTCTTCTCTATTTTCTTTTCTACTTCCAGTTAAAAGTAATTTTCTTTTTGATATCGGGGTGTAAGCTGTAATGCACCGGGCACTGCATTGCAACGCGTTCCAAAATGGTTTTGGTTTTCGTATCGGCTACATGGTGCATTTCAAAATGAATATGAATTTCGGAAATTCTTCTTGGGTCAGCAGCCATAATTTTGGTGACTTCGGCAGTAGTGCCTTTTAGCTCCAAATCCATATCCTGAGCTTTGATTGCCATAATTGTGATCATGCATGTTGCCAGAGAATTGGCAACCATATCTGTTGGCGAAAATGCCTCTCCTTTTCCGTGATTGTCAAGTGGTGCGTCGGTAATGATTTCAGTACCTGACTGCATGTGCATTGACGAAGTTCTTAATTCGCCTAAATATCTAACGATTGATGTTGCCATTATTGCGCTTCTTTGATAGTTAAATCGGTGTCGTAATTCAGGATATAAATTCCGTTATTGGAATAACCATAGGTTGGATTTGGAACATAATCAAACTTGTTTTCAATTTGTTCCGTTGGCGATGACTGGACTGTTTCCTCAAATGTTTTATCCTGCGACAATCGCATTAAAGTATCAAATGTTACATCAAATCCCCGGATAGCATATTGATTGGGCAGAATCTTATTCAGCTTTTTATATTTAGCATCAAACTGATTGGCTTCATCCGATTCATTTGGTCTTGAAAGCGATGGATATAAAAGTTTAAGTTTGGTTAATCGGTTTAGTGATATTTCTTCAAAATCTAAAGTTTCATTTTGCTCCAGAATAACCAATTGCATCTGATAATCTTTTTGTGCTGCGAGCATTGCTGAAGTAGTTGACAAAATCATCCAGGTACTTTCGGAAGCCAAAACAACATAGTTGAGTTTGTCTTTCTGCAGATGAACTTTTAAACTATCTGCCACAAGTGTACCTTTTTCGCTCAGGCCAACAATCCTGACATCTTTTTGCATGTCCTGAATGTACTGCTTAACACTTCCTTTTTTGTTGTCAACTACAGCAATAATATTACCACCTTTGGCTTTCATAAAATTAAAAATGGAGGTGCGCAATAGTTCCTGAGATGGCATTGACTGATAGAGATTGGAATATTTTTTCCCAACATCTTTTGATAAAGGAGAAATAACCGGAGTTTTAGTTGATTCAACCAATTCAGCCAATTTTTCTACATTCGCCTGATAGAATGGTCCGATAATGGCATCCATTGTTTGCAGATTGTTTTGCTGAACCAAAGCAGCTACATTGGAAGTGTTTTTAGTTTCCTGTGAATCCAATATTTTGATGTCAACATTCATTCCTAAGACCTTAGCAGAATCAATTGCCATTAAGGCTCCTGAATAAAAATCAAGAGTCAGATTCAGGAATTTATCTTTCTTTAATCGGGCTTGAGTTGAGTTTACAGTATCACTTTCTATTTTTGAGATATTAAATGGAAAAAGTAATGCGAGTTGTTTCCTCGCATTAGTGTTGATTGATTTCATTAAATTTCCCTGTTCCTTTTTGACAGGTTCTTTTCGTTGTCCTTTGGGAACCCGGAGTATCATTCCGAGTTTTATTCCTTTTTTCAGTTCGGGATTTAAGGATATTAATTCCTGTTCTGTAATTCCGTAATCATTGGCAATGCTTGCCGGAGTTTCTTTTGGCTTTACCACATATTCCTCTAAATACTTTTTAGTACTTGAAGTAGATGTTGTTGAAGTTTCAACTGATGGCTTCGTAGTTTCGGCAACTGGCTTTACAACTTCTGTTGAAGGTGTATTTCCCGAAACTACTAACTTAAGTCCGATTGGAAAATCATTAGCTATCGCAGGATTCAAACGCTCTAACTCGGCAATTGTCATTCCGTACTTTTTAGAAATACCATACTTTGTTTCCTTTGGTTCAATGATGTGATACGTTGTTCCTGAGGCAGCAACATTCGTTTTTGGAGCAACAACTTTTGGCACTTCTTTTACTACTTCTTTTGTTACCGTTGGTGTTGGAGTAACAGCAGTTTGTCCAGTTGAAGCCGGAATTTTAAGATTCATTCCTATTTTTAATCCATTATCTAATAAATTTCCATTAGCCGCTTTAAGATCATCAATCGTTATATTATACTGTTTTGATAGACTGTACAATGTTTCTTTTGGTTGTACTAAATGTGTAGTCGGATTGGTGTTTTGTACTGTGTTACTAGTTGTTGCCGGTGCAACATAAGCTGCAGTCTCTGCTTGTGACGGTGGGATTAGCAACACACTATCTAATTGAATTCCGTTTTGAGAATCCGGGTTTAGCTTATAAATATCATAAGGAGTAACTTTATACTTTTGGGCAATTATGTTAATAGTTTCACCTTTAACAACGGTATGCTTAATATACTTTTCCTGTTTCGCCATTAGCGAAATCGTAAAACAAAAAATACAAAGTATAGTGTAAACAATTCGGTTTTTCATGTACTTAGTCAGTTAATTCAACGTCTAAAGTTAATAAATCTTTTTAATTTCAATCTTAAATGTTAATTTTTTTCATCAACTTTTTTCTGTTGACAAAAACTATTCCCATTCTATTGTTGCCGGTGGTTTGGAGCTAATGTCATAAACTACTCTGTTGACACCTTTCACTTTATTTATAATTTCATTGGAGATTTTCATCAGAAACTCATAGGGTAAATGCACCCAATCGGCAGTCATTCCGTCTGTTGATTCTACGGCACGAAGTGCTACCACTTTTTCATAGGTTCGCTCATCTCCCATTACTCCGACACTATTTACAGGAAGCAGAATTGCTCCTGCCTGCCAGACTTTATCATACAAACCGTGTTCTTTCAATCCATTAATGAAAACCGCATCAACTTCCTGAAGAATCCTAACTTTTTCCGGTGTGATTGCGCCCAAAATCCTAATCGACAATCCCGGTCCCGGAAATGGATGCCTTCCTAAAAGTTCTAGGTCAATGCCCAATGTTTTACCAACCCTGCGCACTTCGTCTTTGAAAAGCATACGAAGTGGTTCAACAATTTGAAGTTTCATATAATCGGGCAAACCTCCAACATTATGATGTGATTTGATAGTTGCCGATGGTCCTTTCACCGAAACCGATTCGATGACATCAGGATAAATTGTTCCCTGGGCCAGCCATTTTACATTTTCAATTTTATGTGCTTCGTCATCAAAAACTTCAATAAAGACACGACCAATAGCTTTTCGTTTTGCTTCAGGTTCTTCTACTCCATCAAGAGCAGAAAGAAAACGTTCTGAAGCATCAACTCCTTTCACATTCAATCCCATGTCTTTGTATTGATGGAGTACATTTTCGAATTCATTTTTTCGAAGTAAACCATTGTTTACAAAAATACAATACAGGTTTTTACCGATAGCTTTGTGCAATAAAACTGCCGCCACGGTTGAATCAACTCCGCCGGAAAGTCCGAGAACGACTTTGTCGTCTTTTATTTTTTCCTGCAATTCAATTACACAATCTTCTACAAAAGCATTTGGAGTAAATGTTTGCGGCACTTTAGCAATCTTTACCAAAAAGTTCTCAAGGATTTGCTTCCCGTCAGTTGAATGATAGACCTCGGGGTGAAACTGAATAGCATAAGTCGTTTCGCCTTCAATTCTAAAAGCTGCATTTTCTACATCTTTGGTACTTGCCAGACGAATTCCATTTGTTGGCAGTTTTTTAATCGTATCGCTATGGCTCATCCAAACCTGAGAGTTTAGTGCTACTTCATCGAGAAATTCTTCATCGTCTTTGATGAACGATAAATTCGCTCTACCATATTCCCGGATGTTGCTTGGTGCTACTTCGCCTCCATTAAAGTGGGCTAAATACTGCGCGCCATAACAAACCGCTAACAATGGAAGCTTTCCACGAATTTGCGATAAATCAGGATGAGGAGCATCTTCAGCTCTCACAGAATAAGGGCTCCCCGAAAGGATAACTGCTTTATAGGACGATAAATCATCTGGAAAATGATTAAAAGGAAAGATTTCACAAAAGATATTCAGTTCCCTTACGCGGCGCGCAATGAGTTGTGTGTATTGCGAGCCAAAATCTAAAATTAGTACGTTGTGTTGCATGTGCAAAAGTACAATTCCCGATTGAAAATAAAAATTCAAATTTGGAATAATCATAAATAATAAACACCTCAAATGAGGTGTTTATATCATAATGCTCTGATTTCATTCTTAAATATTTGGCGACCAAACCGTATAGCTATTTGGAGGGCATTGAATTTTTACCCAAGTCCCTGCCTGAGTTGTAGGATACCAATTAGAATTTCCGGTAAAATCTTTAATTTGTGTATTAGCCCAGTTGGTTGGAACCCATCTTTCGAGCCATGAAGAAGAATTATTAATATAAACGACTAATCCGGGATTTCCGTTATACCCATTTCTTCTAGCAACATACTCATCGTTATCCGCATACAAAATAGAGGTTGTTCCGGTTGCTTTGTTGTTATGAATCCATATTAAATTATTCAGCTTGTTTTTGTCTAACCATTCTTCATAATCCCTGTAAAAAATAGTTGGGTAGCCTTCTGAGGTTAGTATGTAAGCATAAGCCAAAAGCTTGTTCCAAATGATATTGGTATCGTGATTAGAAACAAAAGTGACTGCTTTAAAAGGATTTCTTTTCCACATCATATCGTCATTTAATAATGCTAAATTATTTCCATCAAAAGCGTCATGCATTTTGTAATAACAGGCGAAATCAAATACCGAACTATTGGCGCTATTCGCCCACCATTCTAAAGTATTTACATTGGCATCCCAGTATTCTCCTACCGAAAAGCCTCCAACATTGGCATTCCAATTATTGACAACCCAAGGACCATATCCTTTTACATAATCAAATCGCCATCCATCAAATTTCATAGTATTTTTATAATATTTCCCCACACCATCTGCTCTCAACCATAGCCAATTTTGAACATTGGGAGAAAGGTGACATAAATCGGGATAACCTCCAAATGAACCTTCATCATTATTTCCATAAGAGTTTTTATAGAAATCAGAACTGGTTCGGGGAAACATCCCTGAAGATACCGAGGTAAAATTAGTATACGTTTGAGTTCCTGTAAATGGGTTATTTTCTAACTTCCCTCCGCTGCAATGGTTGATGACAATATCAGCGAACACTTTAATGTTTTCAGTATGGGCGGCTGTTATTAAATTAACCAATTCTGTTTTAGAGCCAAATCGGGTTTCGGTAGATCCGTTTTGATTAAAGTTGCCAAAATCAAAATAGTCACAGGGATCATAACCCATTGAAAAGCCTCCATTTTGTCCTTTAGAAACCGGAGGCAGCCATATAGCTCCAATTCCGGCATTACCCCAGGCAGTGACTTTACTGCTCAAAGTATTCCACCAATTACCTCCAGAAGGCACATCCCAATAAAAAGCCTGCATCATGACACCACCTCCTGGATTTGCAACATATTTTGCAGAACCACTTATAATCGATTCACCAGTGCTAAAGGGATGTCCGTCATGATGTGTTACATCAACAACCTTAAATTGAGAAGTCGAACCATAAGATTTGGTATGATCATCTTCATTTGAGCTACAAGAATAAAATCCGATGACAACTGCCAACAAATACCATATACTGTTTTGTTTTTTCATATTGTAATAAATTTGGTTAGTTAGGTTGATTAATTTATCAAATATTAAATTTAACAGTTAAATATATTTATTATTCTTAGCTAATAAATCATTTTGTTAATGTAATCCTCAACGAAATCGTTATAGTGTTAAAAAGTTTACTGTTGTGTTCTTTTATGTAATGATATTGGCACAAAAATAAAGTAGGTTAAACAAAAAACGCCCAATGCATAGCATTGGGCATTTTTAAAGTGTTATGTAAAATTATTTTTGCTTGAAAGCTCTTAAGCCCGGAAAGTAAGCAGTATCGCCTAACTCCTCTTCTATCCTTAACAACTGATTGTATTTTGCCATACGATCCGAACGCGAAGCTGAACCGGTTTTGATTTGCCCACAATTAAATGCTACAGCCAAATCGGCAATTGTATTGTCTTCTGTTTCTCCTGAACGATGTGACATTACTGAAGTATAACCTGCATTGTGCGCCATATTAACAGCAGCAATGGTTTCTGTCAAAGTTCCGATTTGATTAACTTTTACTAGGATTGAATTGGCAATTCCTTTTTCGATTCCGGTTGACAGACGCTCTACGTTGGTTACGAATAAATCATCACCAACTAATTGTGTTTTCTTTCCGATTAATTCAGTTAAATAGGCCCAACCTTCCCAATCGTCTTCATACATTCCATCTTCAATGGAAATAATTGGATAGGTATTTGCCAAAGAAGCTAAATATTCAGCTTGTTCTTTTGAAGTTCTAACTTTTCCGGTTGCACCTTCAAATTTGGTATAGTCGTATTTTCCGTCTTTATAAAATTCAGAAGCCGCACAGTCCAAAGCAATCATCACTTCATCGCCAAATTTGTAACCGGCATTTTCAACCGCTTTTTTAATGGTATCTAAAGCATCTTCCGTTCCACCGGCTAAGTTTGGAGCAAAACCACCTTCATCACCAACAGCTGTCGAAAGGTTTCTGTCGTGCAATACTTTTTTCAGGTTATGGAAAATCTCGGTTCCCATTTGCATAGCATGTGTAAATGATTTTGCTTTTACCGGCATAATCATAAATTCCTGAAATGCAATTGGCGCATCCGAATGCGAACCGCCATTAATGATGTTCATCATCGGCACCGGCAATGTATTTGCTGAAACACCACCAACATATCTGTATAAAGGCAAACCTAACTCATTAGCAGCAGCTTTAGCCACAGCGAGGGAAACTCCCAAGATAGCATTTGCACCAAGTGCTGATTTATTTGGTGTTGCATCCAGTTCAATCATTAAGTTATCGATGTGGTTTTGTTCGAAAACAGAAACACCCATTAATTCAGGAGCAATTTTAGTATTTACATTGTTCACTGCTTTTGAAACACCTTTTCCCATATAGGCTTTTCCACCATCACGTAGTTCAACTGCTTCGTGTTCTCCGGTAGAGGCTCCAGATGGCACAGCCGCTCTTCCCAGAACACCGTTTTCGGTGACCACATCTACTTCTATTGTTGGATTTCCTCTTGAGTCAAGGATTTGTCTTGCGTGAACTTTGATAATAATGCTCATTTTGTATTGTTTTTAAGGTTTTAAAATAGGTTTACAAATTTAGGAAATTTAAAAAAGAGACACCTAATTATTTGCAGAACTTATAAACGCAATCGTTTTAGTATCCAGCAATCGTTGAAATGCACTTCTTAGTGAGAATTATATAAGCATCAGGATTTTTATTGTAACATATTCGAATGATCACGTAAGTAATTTTACATCATCAAAAAGAAACAATTGCTATAATAAAAAATAATACCTACTGTTATGAAAAAATTTACATCAAACTCCGGCCAAAAAAGCTTACTACAAAAAGTGGTTTTCTTTATCCTATTTGTTGGAACTTCAACAATTTCTTACTCGCAAGATTACAGAACCATCGAAGCCTATATGGATGATTTTGCAAAAAACGAATTGTATGTTAAAAAATCTTTTATGGATTATTCTCAAACTATAGTAGAATCGCAATTATATTCAAGAACAAAATATACTGCCGAAAGGATTATAACCAAATTAGAAAACCTGAACAATATCCTGCTTAAAACCAACAAAGGATATGAAGGCAACACCTTGCTTAGAGACAGTTTCATCGCCATGAACCAAAAAACGATTGACTGTCTTAAAAACGGAACCCTGATCTTAAACGATTATGATTATCAAAGTACTTTATCAATTCCTGAAATTGGCGAAAACCTTAATCGAAAAGAAAGCCAGTTGGTGGCGTACTATGAAGAAGTTAAAAATTATGAGAACACCAAAAAAATGTTTGCTGCCTCTTATAAAATGCATTTCAAGTCTGGTAAAGGGAAAAATATTTTAAAATACAATGCTTATCAAAACATCCTGTTTTATAAAATGAATGTAATTGATGAAAAACTTAGTTGGGTTGTAACAGCAAAAGATAAAAAGGGTTTTTCAGACTGCATGGACATGATTGCATTGATGCATCAGGAAATATTGAACAAAACCAATGAATATAAATTTGAGTTCAAAGACACTTCGCTCAACGATGCCAATGTAACCTATGCTGATTTCATTGCCAGTCAAAAAGATAAACTTAGTGATTTATTCAATGATTATGTTGATGAGTACAACAACCTTCAGGCATTGAAAAATGCCAATCTCCAAACCAAAGAAGCCATTGCTGCTTATAATAGTGCGGTTAACTCCTACAACGCAAAAAAGAATTCATTCTATTCCGTTTTCAACAGTCTTCAATCCAACAAAGACAAACTATATAATGATTGGTTAGTTACAAATAGTGCTTTCCTGAAAAACAATGGAAAATTCGACAGCATCTATGAACAATATGCCTTTAATGACTGATTTCAGCACTTTTAAGTCGGGGCTAAAAAAGTCTAATCGTTATATTTCGATTAGACTTTTTGCTTTTTTAATATTGGTGATAAAATCATCAAAAAGATAGGATGAATCGTGTGGTCCCGGACTTGCTTCGGGATGGTACTGCACTGAGAAAACATTCTTCGACTTCATTCGCATTCCGGCAACGGTATTGTCGTTTATGTGATAATGCGTAATCTCTAAATCAGCATGTTTTTCAAGCTCTTCCCTATTGACAGCAAATCCGTGGTTTTGCGATGTGATTTCACCTTTTCCTGTCAGCACGTTCATTACCGGATGATTTATTCCACGATGGCCATTAAACATCTTATAGGTTGACACTTCGTTTGCCAATCCAATAATTTGATGCCCAAGACAAATTCCGAATAATGGCTTATCGCTGGTAATGATTTCTTTCGCAACTTTAATTACTTCGGTTAAAGGTTCCGGGTCGCCAGGCCCGTTGGATAGGAAATAACCATCAGGATTAAAAGATTTCAAATCTTCAAATGATGTGTTATATGGGAATACTTTGATGTAGCAATCACGCTTGGCAAGGTTTCTCAGTATGTTTCTTTTGATGCCTAAATCTAATGCTGAGATTTTATATTTAGCGTTTTCTTTTCCGAAGAAATAAGGTTCAGTTGTTGAAACTTTAGAAGCCAGCTCCAAGCCTTTCATATCCGGAACCTGGTGTAGCAATGCTTTCAATTCGGCAACACTTGTTCCGTCAGTACAAATTACGGCGTTTTGTGCTCCGTGGTCACGAATGTAACTTACCAAAGCGCGTGTATCGACATCGGAAATACAGATTAGATTTTGCTTCTGAAAATAGTCGAACAAATTACTTTCGGAATCGGGACGCGAATGATTAAAACTGAAATTTTTACAGACCAATCCTGAAATCATTATTTTATCAGCTTCTACTTCGTTGACATTAACTCCGTAGTTTCCAATATGCGGGTTGGTGGCTACCATGATTTGCCCGAAATACGATGGGTCGGTAAAGATTTCCTGATAACCGGTCATTCCGGTGTTGAAGCAGACTTCTCCAAAGGTTTTCCCTTCAATTCCGATTGACTTACCATGAAAGATAGTTCCGTCAGCTAAAAGTAAAATGGCTTTTGATCTTGTAGTGTGTTGCATAGTGTAGTTATTGAGTTGTTGGTTATTGAGTTGTTGGTTGTTGGTTGTTGGTTGTTGGTTGTTGGTTGTTGGGTGTTGGTTGTTGGTT
>DBIH01000076.1 GCA_002296885.1 Flavobacterium sp. UBA807
GTGATGCTTCCCGAAGTATTCAGTCCGTCAAAAGGAACGAACTTTTTGACCGAACGGTTGACTTTATAAAGATTTCCTTCATTGGCAACAATCCTGCCTTGATCGTAAATGCTGTAGGTTTTGGTTAGATTTTCGGGATATTTAAAATAACGAACGGTTATGCTGTCGTTGGAAGTGAATCCGTTTTTGAAGACCAGCTTGCCTTTTTTGAAATCGATTTTGTAAAAACTGGTGTCGATTTCTTTTCCTTCCGGAGTTTGTAATTTAAAGAAACTCGGGCTGATGCTTACTTTTTCAATTTCGATGGTATCGGTAGATACCGCAACTTTTTTATTCTGATACAGCGATTTGATTTCCTGAGCCGAAGCATGGGAAAATCCAAAAAGCACTGCCAATAAAAAAAGTCGTTTTAACATACATATTATAAACGTAAAAAAATAAGTTTGTGTATAAAGTTAGCCGCGAATACACGAATAATTTCTAAAGATATCTAAAAAATATTCATGCATTCGTGACCAAAAAATTTATTCTTTAGTCACAATCTGCATGGTTTCTCTTGAGATTTGCTTCACCAAAACTGTCTTGTCTTTTTCAACCATTTTGGCTGCTTTTTCATCAAAATGACGAATGGTATAAAGCGATACATTTTCGTTGTAGGAGACCTTGAATTTCTTTGAAAGTACATTCTTCAATTCATTGAAATTCCCAAATTTATCCTCAAGGCAAACCGAAAAACTAATCGCCGAATTCTGTATTAAGCTTGTTTTGATTTTGTATTGATGCAGTAAAGCAAAAATTTCACTGATGTTTTCTTCCATAATGAAAGAGAAATCAATTGACGAAAGCGACAATAATAATTGGTCTTTCTTTACAATGAAACAAGGTGTTTTTGGTTCTAAATCCTGTCCTTTTGAAACGCTTGTTCCTGGCAATAGCGGATTTACAAATGATTTTACATATAACGGAATTTCCTTTTTCTGCAAAGGCTGCAAAGTTTTCGGGTGAATTACCGAAGCTCCGTAAAACGCCAGCTCAATAGCTTCACGATATGAAATCTGATTTAGCAAAACTGCATTTTCAAAATAACGCGGATCGGCATTTAAAACTCCGGGAACGTCTTTCCAAATCGTTACACTTTCAGCATTCAGGCAATAGGCAAAAATCGCAGCGGTATAATCGGAACCTTCACGACCAAGAGTTGTGGTGAAATTGTTCTCATCTGAACCTAAAAATCCTTGAGTTATGTTGAGTGCTTTCTTTTTTATACCTTTTGAAATAAACTGTTGTGTTTTTTCCCAATCAACATCAGCATCGCGATAATTGTTATTAGTTTTAATAAAATTCCGAACGTCAATCCAGTTGTTTTTCAACCCGGCATGATTGAAATAATGGCTTACAATAGTAGTCGATACAATCTCACCAAAACTCACCACCTGATCATAAACAAAGTTATAATTTGGTGATTTATTGCTTCGGATAAAGTATTCCAAATCGGCAAAATGGCTGTTCACGGCATAAAAAACTTCATGCTCTTCGTCATCGAATAAATCCAATAAAATCTGATTGTGGTATTTGCGGACTTCCTGCAAAGAGGAGTGCAATTCATTGGATTTCTCAAAATAATTTTTGATGACCAACTCCAACGCATTTGTGGTTTTCCCCATTGCGGAAATTACCAGAAGCGTGTCTTCATGACCCACTTTTTCCAATACACTGAATACATTTTTAATACCTGCAGCATCTTTTACCGATGCACCACCAAATTTGAATATTCTCATTATAATTTGCTTAAAAATTCATTGATTCCGTTTTCATCCATTTGCGCCACGCGCCAGTCTTCTAATACTCTTGCTCCCGATTTTTTATAAAATTCTATTGCCGGTATGTTCCAATCCAGGACTGCCCATTCGATGCGTCGGACTTTGTCAATTTTTCCCTGTTCGATGATTTTTGAATACAATTCGAAACCAACTCCCGCTCCGCGCATATCTTCTTTTACAATCAAATCTTCAAGATGAATGGTTTTGCCTTTCCAGGTGGAATAGCGATAATAGTACAACGCAATTCCAACAATATCACCATTAACCTCAGCCACGAAAGTATGAAACAACGGATAATCCCCAAAACCATCGCGCTCTAAATCGGCTACGGTTACCTCAACAGCATCAGGTTCTTTTTCGAAAGTTGCCAGTTCCTGAATCAGTTCAAGAACGACTTTCATATCTTTTTTTTCTCCTATTCGGATGTTCATCTGGTCAATTTTTTTAACAAAAATACAATTATTAATTTCTTCCCGAAATAGATTTTTTCTTTACCAAATTTATCGATATTTGCACAAACAACTACAACGATTTCGTAATGGAAGAACGCAACAGAACCTTGGGTGAGTTTATCATCGAAAAACAAAAAGACCACAACTATTCTACCGGAGAATTATCCAAAATCATCAACGCCATCCGACTTGCCGCAAAAGTGGTAAACTATAAGGTAAACAAAGCCGGATTGGTGGATATCATTGGTGCTGCAGGCGAACAGAATATTCAAGGCGAAGACCAGCAAAAATTAGATGTCTATGCCAATGAGATTTTTATTCAAACGCTTATAAACCGTGAAATTGTTTGTGGAATTGCATCCGAGGAAAATGATGATTTCATTACTGTACAAGGATTAGATGAAGGTCACAATAATAAATATGTCGTTTT
>DBIH01000062.1 GCA_002296885.1 Flavobacterium sp. UBA807
AAATCCAACTTGTTCTCATAAATTATTTGTTAACTATTATCTTGAACGTTTTATCATCCTTTTTACCTGCTATCTTAATAAAATACACTCCGTTCGTGACATTGGTTAAGTCTATAATTGCCAATGTACTTCCCTGAAGGATTTTATTAGTCCGTATTACTTTACCTAATTCATCTATGAGAGAGACATCTAAATTATCTTCAATCATATCCGATTGAATGGCGATAAAATCCTGTGCCGGATTTGGGTAGATTTTGATGTTTAGTTTTGACAGATTATAGTCAGCATTTGCTAAAGTATATTGAGTAGTACTTTCACTAATGGTCGTGACTTTTACAGCAGTTTTATTTCCATAGAATGTTGGACCAACCACATAAGGATAAGCCGAATTATGATTAGCGTCTACTGTCGCAAAGTAACAATAGATGCCTGAAGGATATTCGGGTGTTACACAAAACCGGCCATTATGTTCATCCAGATAACTTGGATCAGATGGATGTGCAATATATTCATAATCTTCCCTGAAATAACCCAACGGATAAGTAGTGCTCACAGCCGGACCATCAGTTACATCCGTTCCGTTTGCATAAACAGTGCGGGTTGTGATGTTACGCAGTTGGTAGCTTGATTTCATTCGGACGATTCCACCGGTTCCGTCAGTATTTGCATAACCATAAGCTCCGTAGATTGGAAAACCATCGTAAGCAAAACCAATTAGTGGTGAATGTTCCGCAGGATTAATTACATACAAACCATCGGAAGGATAGGTACTGCAGACAGTTGAAATTACTACCAAATCCAAATTAAAGGCACTCGGATTTTGATGATGATGATAATTACCCATGGCCGGATGTGCTTTTGAACAGTCAAAGCCGCCTTTTTCAGCCAGAACAGCATCGCGGTTCCAAACACCATCACCAGTACATGCCGGTTGTATTGGTCCGCCACACAGAGTTTGCGTGCTGTTCTTCCAGGAAACACCATCACGATAATCAAACAGTGCTACACCGTTTTTAAACAAACCAATATTACCGCCTGTCGTAGCTGTTGGAGTTCCGGTATTTTGTGTTGGGTTTAAAGGGAATTTAAATATAGCTCCGTTTTGTGAAGTGGCTAATGAAGGGTTTCCGTCTAAAAAAGGTCCGGTAATATAAGCCGGAATACAGTTTGTTGTTACGTAAACCCAATTGGTTGAATATTGAACAGTTTGCACATTAGCTGCAACAGCATCGGTAATTGGAGTTGAGTTCCCCGAAACATAATGACGTCCTGTAATTCCAGTGGTATTGCGAAGCCATTGTGTGATTATAGGATTGGTTTGTGAATTCCCATAAGAAGTCATTAAAACGAAAAGTAACAGGAAAGTGGATCTCATAATTATTAGTTTTGGTTGGTATAAAGACTTAGACGAACATTGTAATTATTTCTTGCGGTCACTTGTAAAAAATTATCTTGGAAATTGAAAACGTGGGCTATTGATAAAACTTTCATCGGTCAGTGTATTTAAAAAGGAAAGCAAATCATTCTTATTTTCTTCATTCAAAATAATCTTTTTATTCAGTTGCTTGGATAAAGTCGGACTTTGATAAATATCATTCGTATAATGAAACAATACCATTTGAAGATTTTTTATACTACCGTCATGCATATAAGGACCGGTAAGCTCAATGTTTCTTAATGTCGGAACCTTAAATCGGAGTGAATCTTTTCTGTCTTTTGTAATTCTGATGCGGCCGCCATCCTTGAAATAATCATCAGGTTTCAAACCATTGTTCTCAAATTTGTCATCGCAAAAAAGTGGTTCTTTGTGGCAAACGGCGCAATTTTGCTTGAATAATTCATAACCTTTTTTTTCGTTCTCGGTAAAGGATGTTTCATGACGCATCACTTTATCGTATTTCGAGTTGGACGACGTCAGCATGACTGTAAACTGCGCTAATGCTTTTAATATTCGCTGACTGGTGACTTTTTCATCGCCAAAAGCTTTTGTAAATAGTGTTCTGTATTTTGGGCTTTGCCCTAATTTGGCAACGACATTTTCGAGCTTTTCATCCATTTCAAGCGGATTGGTAATTGGATTTATAGGCTGGACTTCAAGATTATTGACACCACCATCCCACATAAAGTTTTTGCTCCATGCCAAATTAATCAACGCAAGAGAATTTCGTGTGCCAAGTCTTCCTTCAATTCCATGACTTACAGCGTGGTCAATATGAGTAAATCCGGTATTTTGCAAATGACAGCTTGCGCAGGAAATTGTTTTATCTCGTGATAAAATCGGGTCGTAGAATAAGTTTCTGCCCAGTTGAAATCCTTCTTCAGTTAATGGATTTTTTGAAAAATCATAAACCGGTTTTGGCCAGCCATTCGGAACTTCAAGATAGATTGGAGTTGTGAATTGATTGGAAAAACCCAATCCAATTAAAACAACAAAAGCAGCTAACGTATATTTCCAATAACGTTTCATTGCATATAAAACATTTTATCAATATAATTCATCAGTTTCATAGCTTGTTTGCCCGGAATCATAACGCTGTTGGTTTCTTTCAATTTTATATTGGAGAAAAAACGGTTTAAATCAATTCCGATGTTGATATCATCATCCGCTTTTTTATCAAGCGGAAATTCCATCTTTCGCAAAGAATAATAAGGCTGGAGATAACCACCTACATGAAATTGGAATTCATTTTTATGTGTTATACAACTTAGGCTTTTGCCTTCAATTTTTGTATTGATATAACCGCTCTGCCATGCCCAGTACATTCCTTTTACCGGATCTAAATCGCCTGCCATTGCTCCCGAAGTATTCGTTATGCTATCAATTCCGACATTGAAGGTAATTTTGGAAATCTGTTTGTCATTCTTTTTGACAATTGGAATCAGAAATGAATTTGGTTTATCGGAATCGAGTAAATGATAGCTGTTTTTTTGAACGAATGTCGAATTGTCCTGATAATGGATTTCAATATTCGAAATATAGCATCTGAAAGTTTCAATCGTTAAAGTATCGTAACTTGCTGATGCATATTTTTTGTTGAGTTGTAATGGAAGCTTATCAAATTCCAAATGAAAATTTACCGCAAGCGAATCGCTTTTGCTTTGGGAAAATCCCATAAAGCAAAACAAAAAAAGGATAACAATATGCAATCCTTTTTTAATCATGTCCGGGACCGTGTGGTTTCGGAGCAAATATTCTTGATAATTCTTCGGTCAATGCATTGAAATCATCCATTTGATCTTTGTGGCATATTTTTTTGATATCTTCAAAATGCTTAAAATGCGTTTCCTCTATTTGCTTTTGATTTGAATTGATAACGGCAATCAAACTGTCTTTAGCTTTGATATTGGTTTCTGTATTGCCCAATTGAGAATACAATTTGTTTTTAGCTTCACGGATGTTTCCGTCCAATTTTTCAATTTGACCATGATGCCACTGAATTAATTTGGCATACTCTTTTTGTTGGTTAGCATCAAAATGCAATTTTCGGGTAATTATTTCTTTGGGTTGCGGACCGCCTTCATGCGGTGGTCGATGACCTTTTGGTCCCAAAAGCAAAAAGCCCAGTGTTCCAAAATTGATTACTAATAATCCGATAACGGCAATCGTTAATAGTTTAGTTTTTTCCATTGTTATTTGTATAACTGATTACTTTGATTGATAGTCATTTCTAAATAAGCTGTCGCAGCATCTTTTCTTTGTTTTGATTTGGAATTGATTATGGAGAAATTCAGCAGTACTAAAACAGCTATCGATGCTGCAACCAGCCAGACTGTTTTTGCAGAAACGGTATCCTGCTGCTTAATTCTGTTCTTGATTTTCGAAAACAAATCATCATTTGGCTCAACAGGCTTGACTCCGTTGGTGCTGTTTAAAATGCTTTCTATCCAATTTTCTTTTTCCATATTCTGAACTTGTTTCAGAATCTTTTCAACTCTGAGTTATTGTTATAGACGAAGGTTTTTATTTTTTCTTGCGGTAGTGTGTAAATTTTTCTGCCAATCGTTCCTGAAGCGTTGCCTTTGCCCTAAAAACAAGTGATTCAACAGAAGAAATACTCAACTGCATAATTTCTGCTATTTCGGGATTGCTCAATCCATCAAGCTTTGAAAGCAGGAAAGCTGTTTTCTGATTTTCGGTTAATGTATTGATTACAGAAAACAATATTTCGGCTTCTTCCTTTTTTTCCAATTGTATTCCGGGATGTTCAAAAGTTGATGTGTTCAAATATTCTTGTTCATTTTGAGACTTTTTTCCAAAAATGAAAAATCGTTTCTGACTGTTTTTTTGTTTGATATAATCGAGGCAATGGTTAATTGTAATGCGGTAAATCCAGGTTTTATAAGATGATTTCTGATTGAAGTTCTGATGTGAATGATACACTTTTACAAATACATCCTGAGTAATTTCTTCAGCATCTTCAATATTTTGCAGATAATTCAATGCCACATTGTACACGAGTGTTTTATATTCGTGGTAGAGTTTTTCAAAATGGCTTTGGTTTTGAATCATTTGCTTGTTTTCGAGTTACAATGATACTAAATGATTTTTTACTAAGTATAAATTATTCTATATTTGGGCTATCAAATCAAACTCTTTTAAAACATGAAATTATTAGAAGGAAAAGTTGCCATCATCACTGGGGCAAGTAGAGGAATTGGAAGTGGAATCGCAAAAGTATTTGCACAACACGGTGCAAATGTAGCGTTCACTTATAGTTCATCTGCCGAATCAGCTTTGGCTTTGGAAAACGAATTATCGGCTATGGGAATCAAAGCCAAAGGATATAAATCAAACGCTGCCGATTTCAATGAAGCACAAAAACTTGTTGATGATGTTATTGCTGAATTCGGAAATGTTGATGTATTGATTAACAATGCCGGAATCACAAAAGACAACCTTTTAATGCGTATGTCAGAAGAGGATTTTGATAAAGTAATTGAAATCAACCTGAAATCGGTTTTCAATATGACCAAAGCGGTTCAGAAAATTATGCTGAAAAACCGCAAAGGTTCCATCGTAAATATGAGTAGTGTAGTAGGGGT
>DBIH01000050.1 GCA_002296885.1 Flavobacterium sp. UBA807
TTTGCGCTATCAACAAATTCCCCTTTTTGGGAAGGCAGGAATACCGGTTACAAATCTTTCAGGACAAAAGTATTTGATAAGTTTCCACGAACAGGTCTACCTGAATATTTTGACAGTGTTCAGGCTTATGACAATTATCTTGAAACATTGGTTAAAACAAAATGTATCGACAATCCTAAGAAAATCTGGTGGGATTTGCGCCTGCACCCATTCTATGATACGATTGAATTCCGTATTACCGATATGAGTCTAACCGTAGATGAAGCAATGTGCATTGTAGCCGTAATTCAGGCGGTTGTTGCCAAATTGTACAAACTGACAATGGCAAATACCAGTTTTAATATTTATCGAATAGCATTAATTAAAGAAAATAAATTCCGTGCCGCTCGTTACGGAATTGACGGTGATATGATCGATTTTGGTTTGCAGAAAGAAGTTGAAACCAAAGGTTTGATTCTTGAATTACTTGAATTTATTGATGATGTAGTTGATGAATTAGGAAGTCGTAAACATATTGATTATGTGCACACTATCCTAAAAGAAGGGACTGGTGCTGATAAACAATTGCGCGTTTTTGAACAAACAAACGACCTGACCAAAGTAGTAGATATGATTACCAGTGAATTTACGAGAGGTTTATAATTGAAAATGTATATTTGCACCAAACCCGAGGCCGGTAGGCCGAACGGAATGAAATTAAAATTAAGAGCATGAGCCACCAAATTCGAATAGCAGTTTTAGACATGTACGCCGGAGAACCTAATCAGGGAATGCGTTGTATCATTGATATTATAAACAGATTCAATCAAATTGTAACCTTTCAGATTTTTGATGTTCGCCAAAAAAGCGAATTTCCAAACATTGAAAAGTTCGACATTTTTATTTCTACCGGCGGACCCGGAAATCCTTTGGAAGGCGATGGTAATTGGGATTTAAAATGGTATGATTTTATTGAGCAGTTGTGGGAATGGAACAAAGAGCAAAAGGTAAAGAAGCATGTTTTGTTTATCTGCCATTCGTTTCAAATGGCCTGCCACCACTTTGGTTTAGCCGAAATCACTAAAAGGAAATCGACTTCATTTGGCGTAATGACCATACATAAAACAGAAGCCGGAATGAATGATGCAATCCTTGAAGGCCTGGAAAATCCATTTTATGGCATCGACAGTCGTGATTATCAGGTGGTACAACCTAAACTGAGTATTTTCAGCAAAAAAGGTGCGATGATAATTGCCCTGGAAAAAATCAGGACTTACAGAGAATATGAAAGAGCTATCATGGGCGTACGTTTTTCTGATGAATTTGTCGGATTGCAATTCCATCCCGAGGCTGATGCATTGAGTTTTATTGCTAATCTGAAAAACAAAGAAAAGCGCGAAAGAATAATCGATATGAAAGGAAAGCAAAAGTTCCGTGACATGTTAGAGGATTTGCTTGATGAAGATAAAATCTATAAAACCAATGAGACAATCATTCCGAATTTCCTTCGCGTTGCCATCAACGATTTGATTAAAACCAAAAAGATATTATCTAATTAATAGATGAATTCCAAATACAGACAACTCTTCAACGCCAATTTGACAGTCGATAAATACAAAAATTTTATTGATGATTTTACCAGTGATTTTGATTATGCAGTAACATTCCGTATTGGAGAATCTCCTTTTTTCATTCCGATTGAATTAAAAGAGCAATTGCTTGAAGGCTGTCAGCAGGTGATTGATTTTATCAAAAGAGATGATTTCAGAAGTATTACCGACAGAGCTTTGGAATTAAACCGAAAAGTTCCAAACGAAGATAATCACACAACATTCTTAGCGATTGATTTCGGTATTTGTGAAGAAGATGGCGAGATTGTTCCAAAGCTGATTGAAGTTCAGGGTTTTCCTTCGCTATTTAATTTTCAACAGAATCTTTCACAAAAATTTATCAGCCACTACCCTTTCCTTTCGGAATTAACTCCTTTTTTAAGCGGACTTACATCTGAAACTTATCTGAAATTAATCGAAGACGTAATTTGCAACAACCATCCAAAGGAAAATGTAATCCTGCTTGAAATTGAGCCTGAAAAACAAAACACTAAGATTGATTTTTACTATTGCCATCGTGACATAGGCATTCCGGTAGTTTGTGTAACCGAATTGTATCAAAAAGGCAAACAGCTTTTCTACAAAAATGACAAGAGCGAAGAAATTCTAGTAAAAAGAATTTACAATCGTGTGATTTTTGATGAGCTGGATTTGAGAACCGATTTAAAACTTAACTTCGATTTTTCTTCTGATGTAGATGTTGAATGGGCGGGTCATCCGAATTGGTTTTTCAGAATCAGCAAATTTATCCTGCCGTATCTAAAAGGAAAGTATTTCATAGAGACTACATTACTTTCTGATTTAAAGGAAATTCCGGCTGATTTAGAGAATTATGTTTTGAAACCTTTGTTTTCGTTTTCGGGAAGTGGTGTCATTTTCCATGTAAAAAGAGAAGATATTGAAGCCGTAAAAGAAAAAGATTTATACATCCTTCAGAAAAAAGTAAACTACAAACCGGTCATTCAATCTCCTGATGGAAAAGTAAAAGCCGAAGTCAGAATTTTAGCTGTCTGGAAAAAAGAGGCAGAATCACCTACTTTTGTTACCAACTTAGTAAGATTAAGCCGTGGTGAAATGATTGGAGTAAAATTCAATAAAGACAAAGACTGGGTTGGCGGAACTGTTGGAATGTTTGAAAAATAATTCTATAAATACTGTTTCTTAATCTCTAAAAAACTCTTATCTGAAGTAACCAATTCTTCAATAACTTTCTTTCTCAAAATATCTAAATTATCATATTTTAAGTACTTAGCCCAGTCGGATTGATTTAAAACCTGTTTGATTGTTTGTATGCTTTTAGAAGTTTCTTTAGCGTTTTTCAAGACTACTTTCTCTTCACCTTCCAAACTTAATTTGTGATAGAAATTAACTTCTCGGGTTTCAAAATTTACTTTGATAAAAAACAGCTTTGAAGTATCGTCATTAGAATAAAAATCTGTCCAATTAGCAAAACCAACAATGGTGCTTTGGCTTTTAAAATTAGCTAACGGAATCAGCCGCCAATGACAATTAGCAACTCTTCCCCAGTGATTGGAAACTCGATACAATCCTTCATCAGTAAAAAAATACTGACTTCCTGATTGACTTTTGTAGCTTATTTTTAGAGTATTAATTTCACTAAACAATACTTCTCTCCATATACAAAATGTGTACGAATGAAAGTTAAACTTAGTATATTTTTTATTTGCCACGTTAATCGTTAATTCGGAAAGACCTTTTCATAAAGTAAGTGCTAATCCAATAGCCATTGACTTTAATGGCATTTCTGAGTAATTCTTCCATCAGTGAATTACCAAAGGCATGATCATTAACACGTCTATTCGTAACCTTACTACCATCTTCAAGGGTATAATCATCTGTAAATTTCAATGATGATTTATGATAAAAGCGTTCATCATTCCACCTTGTCCTTTTAAATTCCAAAAGCCTTTTATAATATTGATTTGCTATAGCTTCCTGTGATGGTGTTCCTGAAAGCCTGATATCATTAAATATATTATTTTTTAAATAATACAAAATATGACTTGAGGGAGCAATTTTGGTACAAAACTGAAGCAGCAAGTCATCATTCGAACTATCCATAGCAGTAATTAGTGCCTGCTTCAAATCTTCAAAAGTCTTATATCCTTTATGCATTGTAAATACTCCGGTAATTCCACTCAAATGTCCCCATTTATTGATAGGTTTCATTTCATTACCATTAAAAGTCAATGCTTCATCACCTTCAAAATTAGCAATATCATCAAAAGTTGAGGTTGATAAAACTTTTCCGGTAGCGTTGATAAGCTGATACTTATTGTTGGATTTGGCTTTATATAGGTTTTCTTCTTTGCTTACTTTTGCAATATCTTTATATATAAAAGGAACAATCTCTTTGTTGGTAATAGAGATTAGACCATATTTACCGTTCTTTTGAGCCGGAATAATTATTTCACCTTGATAAGGATATATCAAATCAAAACTCAAATCATCATAAACAAAAGGAATAATAACATTGTTTTTATTGTCTACAACGCCTTTTTTATTGCCTTTTTGAACAATGAAGTAGGCATTGTCCTTTACTGCTAATTTTTGGATTATGCCGTCATAAATCAACGGAAGACATTCACTTTCTCCTTTCTCATCATAAATACCAAATTTGTTTTTGTCATTCTGAACGAATAGATATGATTTTCCGCTGTCTGGCAATGGGTTTAAGAGGTTATCTTCATCATTTATATAACCATACTTTTTAATATTGTCATAAACTACATTTCCGTTTTTGTCGAGAATAGTATAAGATGGTCCTGCTTTTTGGGCAAATAATATTTTAACTTTTTCAGCTACCGATTCAAAAATAAAATTATACTCGGGTTTCAGGATTACAGTTCCGTCAGTTTTATACAACCCAAACTTTCCATCTTTGGTTTTACCGCAAATGAATTCGCTTCTTTCAAATATATTTTCGAATTCGAGTGGTATGATTGTTTTGTTATTGGAGTCAATGACTCCAATAAGCTCCTCATTGGTAACTTTGTATAAATTGGAAAATGAGTTTGTTCCAAAACCATCAAAATGATCAATCTTATCATATTTGGCAGGGATAATTATTTTACCATATTTATCTGTCCAACCTTGTTTTTTATTCTTTATAATTTTCAAGCCACTACTACTAAAACCCATTACTTGTATATCATCATATTCTATTGGTAAAACAACATTGAGTTTATAATCAAACATTCCTGAAAGGTTATCTTTCTTAACTTCTATGAATTCTGATCCGTCCAAATAAACATCATTATAAATGTCATCAAGTTTCTTTTTAGAATTAACCAGATAAGCACCTTTAAGCTTATCTTTCTCTGTAGTGATTATTTTCCTGTAGATATCATTATTTATTTTGTCATAAATCACTGGATATAATAAATTTCCATCGTTGATTAAGCCAAATTTTTTATCTTTTTCAACAACAAATATCTTTTGACTAATATTAATGGCAATATATTTTTTGGTCTCAAATGCCTTTTTTACATAACTCACATTCATCATATTCTTACCATCATATGAAATATTATCATACTCCGTCGGAAGAATTAATTTTCCATCAACTATTAATCCTTGCTTTGAATTCTTTACCGGAATGGCTGCATCTATATATAAAATAATATTGTCATACTCAAAATCTACTTTTTTATCATTAAGTAAAAATTGGAATTGCTTTTCCTTATCATAGATAAGAGACACTTTTGAAACCCCACTCGAATAAATAATTTTTGGGTATTTTACTGGAAGCAGGACAGACCCGCTTTCATCAAAAACACCATATTTCCCAGATTTTTTAACAATCAATGATTTGGTTCCAATTCCGAGAGAATCAAATTCGGTGTTAAGGATTATTTTTCCGTTAGTAGTTACATACCCTGACAGTCCATTCTTTTTTATAGTAAACCCATCGCCTGATGGCTGTATCATATCGTAGACTGGCTTTAACAAAATCGAATCATTTCTTTTAAGCCCGTACTTTTGGGCTTCATCAAAAACTCTCGTGTAGGTTTTATCATTTGTTTCATAGATCACTGCATCATAGTCGGCTTTAATATCATTGTCACGCTGTTGATTAGGTACTTGGGAAAATGACAGATAAGAAGTAAATAACAAAATTGTTAAGAGAAAGTTCTTCATAGTAATTTTGTTAATGCAGTTTTTTAACCGCTTCCTGCTGGGCAACAGTCGCAAAATCCTTGATTAATCGTTCGGCATAATTGTCTAACAATTCGCGAACCCTAACATGTGAATCGCTTTTTACAATCAAACCTGCATGATATTCTAATGGCACTCTGAAACAAACTTCACCATCATCAAAACCTGATAAATCGGGATGTTCAAATTTGGAAAGCGTTAAAACAATACCTGCAAATTCCTTTTTAATTTCAGGTAGTTTGTATTCTTTTCCCTTAACCAAACAGTCTTCAATTTTCGCCCATTCTTTCCAAAGGTTTACATTAGATGCCGCATCGACCATTTCAGCTAAATGCGCACCACCGACCCTTGAAGCAGTTTCAAGAAAATAGATTTTTCCGTCGTCATTGCATTTTATAAATTCGGTATGATTGGCACCATGCATCATCCCGAAGGCTTTCAAAACCTGTTCGTTTACTTTCTTAATTTCCTTATCATCTTTCGAATTGTATTCGATATTTGCACTTCTGAAAATACCACCACCTTGGGAAATTTCCATTGGTGTAGCCAAATATTGCGATGTAATTGAGAAAACGGTTTTACCTTTCCAGTTCAATCCGTCACAATGATACACAGCTCCGGGTTTG
>DBIH01000146.1 GCA_002296885.1 Flavobacterium sp. UBA807
TGATTGATGCGTATTACAAAACCTATCCAAAGTTAAAATCCTATATGTCGGAACAGGTTGATTTTGCACGTCAAAATGGTTATGTACAAACCGTTTTAGGAAGACGTCGTTATCTTAAAGACATCAATTCTGCTAATGCTGTTGTCCGCGGTGCCGCCGAGCGAAATGCTGTCAATGCTCCTATTCAGGGTTCGGCTGCTGATATCATTAAAATTGCAATGATTAATATTTACAAAAAGCTCTCTTCTGAAAACTGGAAATCAAAAATGCTGCTTCAGGTTCATGACGAGTTGGTTTTTGATGTGCACAATTCGGAATTAGAGAAAATCCAGCCTATGATTAAACATGAAATGGAAAATGCCTTTAAGATGGCTGTCCCATTGGAAGTCGAAGTTGGTTTAGGCAAAAATTGGCTTGAAGCTCATTAAAATTCAGGTGAACAAACGGTAAACATCTTAAAAAAAGTAAGGATCGTTCAGGTTTAATTCTTAATTTTAAGTGCCGAAAAAGCTATGAATTTTGGAAACACTCAAAACAATTCTGTATTTCTCTATTTTCAGGTATCCTCTAAAAAAAGATGAAATCCATAGTTACACTAATTATGGAACTATATCTGAAACCGAGAATGAACTTCATTATTTGGTCAACGAAAAAATCCTTACCAAAGTAGACGATTTTTATGTTTATGGCAGCGATTTAGACTCTGTTACCAAAAGATTGAGAGGCAATCTCAATGCCAAAACAATATTTGCAAAAGCAAAAAAAAGAGCCAAGTTCATTTCTAAATTTCCATATGTTCAGGCGGTCGGCATTTCTGGTTCCTTATCCAAAGGTTATTTTGACAAGGATAGCGACATTGATTTTTTTGTCATCACCAAACCCAACAAACTCTGGATTTGCCGTACGTTGTTGATGCTTTACAAAAAAATATTCCTGCTAAACTCCAGAAAGTATTTCTGTATCAACTATTTCATCTCTTCTGACAAAATGGAAATTGAAGAGAAAAATAGGTTTACGGCTACCGAATTAAAGACTTTGGTTCCGATGCAGGGCAAAGCAATCTTTGAAAGATTTTACAGAGAGAATAATTGGTTAAATGCTTATTTTTCAAAATTTGAGCCGCAGTTAGATGCAATAGCTGATTCCCGAAAACCTTTTCTTTCAAAAGCCATCGAAACTATTTTTGAAACTAGATTAGGAACTATAACTGATGTCGCATTAAAAATCATAACTTTCAAAAAATGGAAATCAAAATTTCATTACATGAATGAGGACGATTTTAAGGTTGCGCTCAAATCCACAAAAACGGTTTCAAAACACCATCCTTCAAACTTTCAAAAAAAAGTTATCTTATCTTTGAATACAAAACTCGAAGAAGTTCAGGCAAAGTATAATGTAATTTTACAAAGAGAGCATGTCTAAAATTCTGTTTTCGCATTCTTATTATTACAAACTTGACCCAAAACAATGGAAAAACAAAAATCCGTTTCCGCCTTTGGGGACTTTGTATGCAGCAGCTTTTTTGAGGGAAAATGGTTTTGAGGTTTCACTTTTCGACACCAATTTACTGGATTCTCCAAAATCAATCCAGCCAATTTTACACCGAACAAAACCTAAGTTTTTGGTAATTTATGATGACGGCTTTAACTATCTGACCAAAATGTGCCTGACCAATATGCGCCAGGCTTGTTTTGAAATGATAAAATATGGCAAAAATCACAATTGTACTGTCATTGTATGCAGTTCCGATTCTACCGATCATTATCATAAGTATCTTGAAAAAGGAGCTGATTTTATTCTTTTAGGCGAAGGTGAAATCACGCTTTTGGAACTTCTGAAATCCATAGATAATAATCAG
This sequence comes from Flavobacterium sp. UBA807, assembly GCA_002296885.1. Taxonomy (GTDB): domain Bacteria; phylum Bacteroidota; class Bacteroidia; order Flavobacteriales; family Flavobacteriaceae; genus Flavobacterium. The sequence continues at coordinate 1,859 of DBIH01000146.1, forward strand.
ACCATTGATGATTTAAACGGAATTGTTTTCAAAAAAAATGATGCGGTTCAGGTAAATAAAAAGAGAGAAGTACAGCAGGTTTTAGACGAATTTCCAATGCCCGCTTGGGATTTGGTAAACATTGAAGATTATAAAAGCGTTTGGAAACGAAGCCATCAGGAATTTACCCTTAACATAGCTACAACAAGGGGCTGTCCGTACAAATGCAATTGGTGTGCAAAACCCATTTATGGCAACCGATACAATGCGCATTCACCGGAATACATCGTTAAGCAAATCGATTTTCTGCAGAAGGAATTTGGTGTAAATCGTTTTTGGATGTGTGATGATATTTTTGGACTAAAACCAAATTGGGTTCAGGAATTCAATGCTAAACTGAAAGAAAAAAAACTAAAAATCAATTATTATATTCAAAGCCGTGTTGATTTATTACTGAAAGAAGATACGATTGACTGCCTTACCGAGTCGGGTTTGGAAGAAGTTTGGGTTGGTGCCGAAAGTGCATCGCAGAAAATCCTTGATGCCATGGATAAAGGCACAACAGTCGAACAGATTTATAAGGCTACCTCAATTTTGAAATCTAAAAAAATTAAAGTGGCTTTCTTTCTCCAGTTTGGTTACCTGAACGAAAATCAGGAAGATATTACCAAAACCATTGCGATGGTAAAAGAACTGATGCCGGATAATATTGGGATTTCTGTTTCTTATCCATTGCCGGGAACCAAATTTTACGACAAAGTAAAGGATGACTTGAAATTAAAATCAAACTGGACCGATTCTGATGATTTTGATATGATGTTTAAAGGAACCTACAATTCGGTTTATTACCGAAAACTGCAGCGTTTTGTGCATAAAGAATTCAGGAAATCGCAGGGATTTCAGAATTTAAGACAATTACTTTCTGAACCTTCATCAATTTCTGCCGCCCATATAAAATCAATTGCGAAATTGGGTTATTATATTCCGACTACATTTTTAGATGCTCTTTTTTTGAAAAAACTGCAACATGGAAAATAATCCTGCTGAAAATATAAACCTGGGGTTTTCTTCAATTTATGAAGAATACGAGGCGTTGAGCAAGGAAAACTATTGCGACATTTTCAGGCGGAGAATAATTAGGAAACATGTCGAATCTTTTCTAAATCCACAAGACACTATTCTCGAAATCAATGCCGGCAGCGGAATTGACGCGGTTTATTTTGCCAAAAATGGATATTCTGTTCTGGCGACAGACATTGCTGATAATTCTGAAATTTATATCAATAACAAAATCAAAGCTGAAAACCTGAAAAATTTAGCATTTCAGAAATGTTCCTTTACCGATTTAAAATCAATTAAAAACAGGAAGTTTAATCACATTTTCTCCAATTATGGCGGATTGAATTGTGCTGAAAACCTGGAAAATGTTTTTAGTCAGTTTAATGATTTACTTCAGCCAAACGGATTTGTTTCATTAGTTATTATGCCAAAATATTATCCCTGGGAAATGGCAACTGTTTTAAAAGGAAACAAAAATGCTTTCAGGCGCTGGAAAAAGAATGGTGTTTTGGCAAATGTAAACGGGCATTTGATCCCGACATTTTATTATTCGCCAAAGCAAATTAAAAAAGCAATGGGAAATAATTTTAAAACGGTTTCAACAAAAAACATAGGAACATTTTATCCGTCATTACATTATGCTTCACTTCAGAAACATCAAAAAACAATACGTTTTTTGATGCATTTTGATTTCTGGATAAATGAAAGGTCACTGATACCAAAAGGGCTGGGAGATTATTTTATCATTACTTTTCAAAAAACAGAGTAACATGAATGTCATTTACTATAGTCAGCCTGACAATGCTTTTTCAGATTTGTACATAACTGTTAGAAAAAAGGAAAACCGCTTCTATTCTGAAGAAGAAATTAAAAATCTTCCCAACATACAAAAAGAGGATCCCAATTATGCGGAATGGCAATTACGGAAAAAATCTTCAAATAGATTCATCAGTTATTTGAAAGGAAAAAATAAGCCTTTAAAGATTATGGAAATTGGTTGCGGCAATGGCTGGTTTTCGCATTTAATGAGTACCATTGAAAAAACACAAGTTACGGGTTTAGATGTCACCGTTCCGGAGTTAGAACAGGCCGCAAGAATATTTGAAAAAGAAAATCTGAATTTTGTTTATGCTGACATATTTGAAGAAACCCAGCTTAATGAAAAACGGTTTGATATAATTGTTTTCAACAGTAGCATTCAATATTTTAAAGACCTTCTGGAATTATTTAAAATTGTTAAAGAGCTTCTTTCCGAAAATGGAGAAATACACATTATCGATTCTCCTTTTTATGAAGGTTCAGAAATAGAAGAAGCTAAAAAACGAACTCAGAATTATTATCTAAATTTAGGCTTTCCCGAAATGTCAAAAAACTATTTTCATCATCGTATAGACAGCTTGGGTAAGCATAAAATCATGTATAATCCTTTTTCATTTTTAAATCATTTCCGAAAAGACAGCCCGTTTTATTGGGTTTTAATTAAAAGCGATTGAAAAGCGAAGCGAAATATCATTACTCCCTAACCTTACTTTTTTTTGTAGTAAGTTATATCGGCATTTACCATCATGAACTTTGGCTTGATGAAGCGCAGCATTGGTTGTTGGCACGGGATAGTGTTTCGCTTACTGATTTAGTAGAAAACACCCGTCTTGACGGTCATCCGATTTTGTGGAATATTTTATTGTATTGTATCACAAGGTTTACGTTGAATCCTTTGTGGATGCAAGTATTGCATATTTCAATTTCAACTACAGTTGTTTATCTTTTTCTTCGTAAAGCACCTTTTCCCCTAATTTTTAAAATGCTTTTCATTTTTGGTTATTTCATGATTTTTGAATACAATCTGATAAGCCGAAATTACGGTTTAGGTGTTCTATTTTTATTTCTCGCGTGTTCTGTTTTTAAAGAACGTAAGGAAAAGTTTGCCCTGCTTTCAGTTTATTTGGCTTTAGCGGCCAATGTCCACCTAATGTTCAGCGCGGTTGCTTTTGCTTTCTTTTTAACTCTCCTGTTTGAAAATTTTAATGAAAAAAGATTGATGGAAAAGCAGTTTCTGATGGGGTATTTTATTTTTGGAATGGGTTTGCTTTTACTTATTTTTCAACTTTTGCCTTCTAATCCGACATGGTTTTTTTCTACGATTAAAGACATTCCGTTGTCAGAAAAAATTATTCCCGGATTTATTTCCCTTTTTAAAGGTTTGATTGCAATTCCCGATTTTACGACAATTCATTTCTGGAATTCCAACCTGTTTGTCAACCTGAGTAAGCCTTTATCTGGAATTATCGGTTTAATGCTTTATATACTTCCGTGCTTGTTATTTAAAAAGAAGAATTCGCTTTTCTTTGTTTACTCAGCGTTTTTGGGTATAGAGTTTTTCTTTTTTGTCACGCAACGTAACGCAATGAGATTTGATGGCATAAATTATATCATTATAATCATCACATTGTGGATTGAATATTATTTTAAAGAAAATGATTATCTGGTTTTTTTAAAATCCAAAAACTTGACATTCTTAAAAACTCCAATTATCTACAGCATTCTTGTCATCCAACTTTTTAGTGGAATTTATGCTTATGCTATGGATTTTAAATATCCTTTTACAGCGTCAAAAGAAGTTGCTAATTATTTGGAATCAAAAAAACTCAACAAAAATACGATTGTAAGTGTTTCCTGTGATGCCACAGCAATTAGTCCTTATTTGAGGAAGAAAATCTGGTTTTTGTGTACTGACAGCGATCAGAGTTATTGCCAATGGGAGCTAATTTGCTCAAACAATATTTCGCATGAATACTTAGTTGATATGCTTACAAATTATCTGGATAAAAAAGACTACGCCATTTATGTTTCTAACTATTCCATTAATGACAAAAAATCCAATAACTGGATTTCAATAAATAATAAATTTAAAGTCAGGTTTCTTAAAAAATTCGATACCGGCATTATCCGAAACGGTCAATACTATGTTTATGAAATTGCCAAAATAAATTTCAATGCTCAATAACAAAAAAATAATTGTTGTCCTTCCTGCATATAATGCGAGCAAAACACTTCAAAAAACTTTTGAGGAAATTCCTTTTGATATTGTAGATGATGTGATTTTGACAGATGATTTCAGTAATGACGAAACGGTTCAGGTTGCCAAGAAAATTGGAATCAAGCATATTATTTCACACGATTCGAACAAAGGTTATGGTGCCAATCAAAAATCGTGTTACCAAAAGGCTTTTGAACTCAACGCCGATATTATCGTAATGCTTCATCCCGATTATCAATATACACCAAAGCTCATTCCTGCCATGTGTACTTTGGTAGCCAACAATTTGTATGATGTTGTTTTAGGTTCACGTATTTTGAGTAAAGGCGCTTTAAAAGGCGGAATGCCATTTTATAAATATGTTTCCAACAGGATTTTGACTTTCATCCAAAATGTTTTGATGAATCAGAAGCTATCCGAATATCATACAGGTTACCGCTGTTTTGATGCAAAAATTTTGCAGAAAATCGACTTTAAAACCAATTCCGATGATTTTGTTTTTGACAACGAAATACTGGCGCAATGCAGTTTCCTTAAAGCCCGAATTGGTGAAATTTCATGTCCTGCTAACTATTTCGAAGAAGCCAGCTCGATTAATTTCCGTCGAAGTATTGTTTATGGATTGGGCGTTTTAAGAGTTTCCTTTTCTTATTTTTTACAGAAAACAAAACTTGCTTCCTTTTCAATTTTTAAGAGTTCATGAAAAAAATTCTTTTTAAATATTATGCCTTAGTTCCATTGCTTATGCTGTGTGCTTTTTATATATACAAAGCCTTAGCATTTCCGATTCACGATTTTGCAAATTATTATTATGGCGGATATTTTTTAAGGGAAAATACATTTACCACAAACACTTATTTCCCTTATTTATTCAATAAAGAAATTGTCGCATTAGGCAATCCACCATTGTTTGCAGGCTTTGCTCCAAATACTCCTTTCCTAGCGATGCTTCTTTATCCATTTACCTATATTTCATTAGCATCAGCAAAGCTTCTATTCAATATAATCAGTGCTGTGCTTTTTATCAATAGCATTTACAGTCTGACTAAATTCTATAAAATAAATTGGGTTTATCTGACATTGATTCCTTTTGCCTTTTTTGTACCAATTCGGAACGAATTATTATTTGGACAAGTCTATCTTTTGCTGTTTACTTTATTAACCGAATTTTGGCTGGCA
>DBIH01000172.1 GCA_002296885.1 Flavobacterium sp. UBA807
CACAGCAGGTTGCAACAGGACAATCCACCGTAATCAACACATTAGATTTAACTTATTATCCCGAAGAGCGTGGACCATATAATTATAATCCGGAAGCACTAAATCCCGGAGGATTTGCCGAACCAACTAAAAATTTTGGTGGGATAATGCGTGCCATCAACTCAACTAACTTTGAACAAAGTAATGTAGAATATATCCAGTTTTGGCTGATGGATCCTTATTATAATTCTACAACTCTTGCGGGTAATACGGGTGAAGTATTCTTTAATCTTGGAGAAATATCAGAAGACGTTTTAAAAGATGAACGCAAGCAATATGAGAATGGATTGCCTGCAAATAGCTCCTCTTCATCACTAACGAGTTCAACAGTTTGGGGTAAAGTTCCTCAATCGCAGTCACTTATTTATGCTTTTGATGTTGACGGTAATAATAGAGAGGCGCAAGATGTTGGTTTTGATGGGATTAACGATGCGGACGAGAAGGCACTTCCGGGAATCGCGTCAGGTTTTGCAGCTTTGGCGGATCCTGCAGCGGATAATTATCAATATTTTTTAAATGCGTCAGGGTCAGTATTAGATCGTTATAAAAATTACAATGGTGTTCAGGGGAATTCACCGGTTAATGTAAGTGATACCAACAGGGGTTCAACTACCCTTCCTGATGTGGAAGACATTAATCGTGATAATACGATGAACACGGCAAATGCTTACTACGAATACAAGATTGTGATGGCCCCCGCAGACGATCCAAGAATGCAGGTTGGTCAAAACTTTATTACGGACAAAGTGGTAACCCATATTACCAATACGCCTAACGGAGTTCCAACAGACGTTAGATGGTATCAATTTAAAATTCCGGTAACACAGCCAACAAGAACGGTTGGAAGTATCACCGATTTCAGATCCATTCGTTTTATGAGAACCTTTTTAACCGGATTTAGCAGCCCGATAACCCTTCGTTTCGGAACTTTAGATTTGGTTCGTGGTGAGTGGAGACGTTATGATAATTCGTTCCAGACAACCGATAGCAATCCTGATGACGACAATACTAACTTTGATGTGTTAGCAGTCAGCACACAGCAAAATGCACAAAGATTACCGATACCTTATGTGCTGCCTCCGGGAGTTCGTCTTGAGCAACTTTCAAACGGGAATCAGGTTATAAATCAAAATGAACAATCTCTTTCTTTAAGAGCTTCAGGGCTTGGTTTAGAAGTTGGCGATGCAAGAGCCGTATTTAAAAATGTTGATGTTGACATGCGTCAATACAAAAAATTGAAAATGTTTTTACATGCTGAGGCATTACCGGCACCTGCAGAAACTACACCTTTGCTTGACAACCAAATGTCAGCGTTCATCCGTTTCGGGAATGACTTCACCAACAACTATTACCAAGTTGAAATTCCGTTAAAAGTTACTCCTGAAGGAACAACAGATGCCGCAACAATTTGGCCTGAAATCAATGAAATTGATTTACCGCTTAAATTGTTGACACAATTAAAAGTATTGGCCATGAGTGCTTTGCCAAGTGAATTGGTTGATGGTGTCTTATATAAAAATGACTTCGAATTAGACCCTTCACTGGCATCAAATACGAACCGTGGTGCATTAAGGCTTGGAATAAAAGGAACACCAAATTTTGGTTTGGTGAGGACTTTGATGGTGGGAATTAAAAATAATCATACCGACCGGGTTCGAGGAGAAGTGTGGTTTGATGAATTACGTATGGCCGATATGGATAATAAAGGCGGTATGGCAGCGATCTTAAATATGGATACCAACTTGGCGGATCTTGCAACACTTTCGGCTACTGGAAGAAAGAGTACAATTGGTTTTGGTTCCATCGAGCAGGGGCCACAGGAAAGAAGCAGAGAGGATACTCAACAATATAACATAGTTACCAACGTTAGTCTGGGTAAGTTATTGCCAAAAAAATGGGGTGTTAATTTACCATTCAACTATGCAGTTGGAGAAGAAACCATCACGCCTAAATATGATCCGTTTAATCAGGATATCCCGTTACAGCAATTGCTTGATAATACTTCAAGTGCTGCTGAAAGGGAAAATATCAGGAACCGGGCTATTGATTTTACCAAGAGAAAGAGCATCAACTTTATTGGGGTGAAAAAAGAAAGAGGACAGGATCAGAAACAACATTTTTATGATCCTGAGAATTTAACGCTTTCGTATTCTTACAATCAGGTAGAAAAGCATAATTACGAAATTGAAAATTACATAGACCAACAGGTAAGTACAGCTGTTGATTATACTTTTTCGTTTAAAAACAAACCGGTTGAGCCACTTAAGAAAACTAAATTCTTAAAGAAAAGTTCATACTGGAAATTATTGAGTGATTTTAATTTCAATTACCTTCCTGCAAGTATATCATTCAGCAGTAATATAATCAGACAATATAACAGACAGCAATTCAGACAGGTTGATGTTTCCGGTATTGATTTAGATCCGCTTTACAGAAGAAATTATATGTTTAATTATCAATATGGATTTAATTACAATATTACGAAAGCATTAAAAGTGAATTTTACTGCAGCTTCTCATAATATCGTTCGTAATTATATGAATGATCAAAACATTCCGGATAATTCAAATACTATCTGGACTGATTTCTGGAATATTGGTTCACCAGATCAGCACAATCAGCAAATTGTTGTGAATTATGAATTGCCGATAAATAAAATTCCGTTTTTAGCCTTCATGAAAGCAACCTATTCTTATACAGGAGATTACAGTTGGCAAAAAGCATCATTAGCTTTAGCTTCTGTGGATGGCTATAACTTAGGAAATACTATTCAAAATGCAGGATCACACCGTTTGAATACATCATTCAGCATGGAAACATTTTATAAATACATTGGTCTTGGCAAAAAACCTGCGGCTCCAACTCCAAAACCTTCCGCTTTACCTAAACCCGGAGAAAAAGTAACAGCGGTGAAAGCAGTTCCTGCCAAAACACGCAGTGTATTTATGGATGGATTGATTGGTGTTGCAACCAGTATAAAAAACGTACAGATTAATTACACTAGGAATCAAGGAACTATGCTTCCCGGATTCCTGCCTGGATTAGGATTCTTTGGTTCGGCAAAACCTGGATTAGGATTCGTTTTTGGGGATCAGGCTGATGTTAGATATGAAGCAGCTAAAAATGGTTGGTTGACAACGTATCCTGATTTTAATCAAAGTTTTACCCAGGTGTCAACTAAGACGTTGAATCTTACGGCGAATGTTGATTTGTTCCCTGATTTTAAAATTGATTTAACAGGAGACAGAACCCTGGCGGAAAATTTCTCAGAACAATTTGATGTTGATGCAGCGACAGGATTATACAATCCTCGATCACCTTATAGTTATGGGAATTTCTCTATCTCTACTATAATGTTAAAAACATCCTTTAAAACGAGTGATGAGAATGGTTCGTCAGCCTTTCAGGATTTTAGGGATAACAGGCTTATTATTGCCGACAGATTGGCAGCGCAATATTATAATGGAGCTGCTATTCCAAGATATGGTGATGGAGCAAATCCAATTCCAACGGATCCT
>DBIH01000010.1 GCA_002296885.1 Flavobacterium sp. UBA807
AGCAGCGGTAAGTTATGCTGATAGTTTATTTTATACTGATACCGATTTTATGCTTAGAGATGCTGAAAATTATAGGGCAGGAAACAGTAAAGATGTCCTATATTCTCAATTCCGAAAAATGAATTTATCCACTACTCTGGGTTATAAACTTGGGATGAATAAATTGGTGGAAGCTTCCGTAATATATGATAAGGCTACGAATGTAGGTTATCCGGCATTACCTATGGATGTTTCGTTAGCAGAGGCACTCATCAGTTCCTTAAAATTAGACTACATTCCATATCATTCTGCTATAAAAGATTGGGAAACCAAAGTTTATTTTAATACCATCACACATCGTATGGATGATACCCAACGGCCAATAGTTCCTATTCATATGGATATGCCTGGTTGGAGTAAAACGTATGGTTATTATTCTAAGATAAAAGTGCCATTGGAACAACATCATTTGTTGTTTAATTTTAATGCGTTTTATAATCAGTCTTTGGCTGATATGACCATGTATCCCGCCAATCCGGATGAAAACAGTATGTTCATGTATACTTGGCCCGATGTGAGAACTTTTTACCACGGTTTTTTTGTAGAAGATAATTATGCTTTGAATTGCCATTCTAGTATTAAACTTTCTGCGACTGTTGGCTTTCATTTAAACAAAGTAGCAAGTCAATCAGGTCTTGAAAGCCTGCAGATTTTTTATCCTCAGATGTCATCTCAAAAGCAGCGTTTTCTTAAGAGTTTTGCGATGAATTACAATTATAATAAATCTGGTTGGGAATATGGGTTAGGGGTAGGCTATGGGGAAAGAGCTCCCTCTGTGTCCGAAGGATACGGATTTTATTTATTTAATAGTTTTGATGGATTTGATCATATTGGGAACCCGAATCTAAAGAATGAAAAGTCATTGGAAGGGAATGGTTATCTTGGGTATAAAAAAGGGAAAATAGCTGTTAAAATGACTGGTTCTTATTTTCACATATCCAATTATATTATAGCTGTACCTGATGCTGCTTTGGTTCCCATGACGATAGGAGCTAATGGTGTAAAAGTGTATTCAGCTCTGGATTATGCCACTATTATCAATGCCAACCTTTCGGTTGAATATCGATTTTCGAAACAATTTGTGTGGAATTCACAATTCGTTTATAGTAAAGGAAATGATTGCAATAGTATGAACCTCCCTTTTATAGCACCGTTTAGCTATACCTCTTCCTTACATTTTGCAAAGGAAAAAATCTCTGCTGAAATTTTGGTGCATGGAAATACAACGCAGACCAATTATAGTGCTTTTTATGGAGAAGATAAAACACCAAGTTACGCTATAATCAACACCAGTTTTGGATATAAATTTTTATGGAATACGATTAAAATACAAATGAAAACAGGGTTAGAGAATGTGCTAGATACCTATTATTCTACGTATAGTGACTGGAATAATCTTCCCAGAATGGGGCGCAATGTGTTTATGAATTTAGCTGCCCGATTTTAATTGAAAATGACTGTCACTCTCAATTATTTAAATTATCGAGTTCGTTTTTAATATTAATCCTAGCCTGTTTGTCATATTTTTTTAAGGAATGATCTGTTTTGTATATGGCATCCATTTCAAGAAAATGCTGGAGTGCTTTCTTTCTGCCAGAATTGTACATAAAATCGGCGTAGATGGTATACTCTTCACGTATTTGATAGGAATACTTTTGATAATCATCTGAGTTTTTTCCAAGTATTGCCAGGTCGGCATCGAGTAGATAATTGGTATCGCTATCTTCTGATGGAAGATGTTGTTTGGTTGCTAAAATCATATCAACGCATTTCTCTATTTTATCCGTAGGGTAGCCAATTTCAGCAAGTCTTTTCCTTGCCAATTTAGCGCTGTCTCCTTCATTGGTTTTACTGGAAGCTTTATAGATTATATCATGATAAAAAACGGCAAATAGGGTAGTGTCCCAATCATCAATTTTGCCTTTTACTTCCTTTAAATCAATTACTATTGCCTCTAAATGATCAATGGTATGATAATGCCTTTTGAGTTCGGAGTATTTGGTAAATATCTCCAACCAAAGGTTATTGGCCAATTCGTGGTCTTTGGAGTATTTTTTGACTAATTGAAGAAAGGTATCGGTTAGCATAAGAAGTATGAGTTTGCAAATTTAATCTTTTAATATTGGTTCTAGTTATTATTTATCTCATCAAGATAATATTGAAGGTCGTAGAGATATATTAATTCGCTATCCTCTTGGTCGGGAAGTTGTGCCAATTGGACAAAATTGATATTTTCAGCCATTGATTTTTCCCCGAGCAAATCCTGCAACATTATATTGATTAAAGTTGACAGGTTTTTGTTATTAGAATAGATAGTAAAGTTCTTCAAGTAAACAATCATATCTATTTTTTTTCGCCATCATATAAAAAAGGAATAAATATAAGTTCGCTAGTCTTTAGAGTTATATCTTGCATGACATATGGTTCATCTATTCCTGCTTCCATGTCATCAATATCGGTTCTTGGCTGAATTAATGCAGTGAACTTCCAATCCCATAGCCGGGGAGCGGTTTTTTCGAGTTCAAAGGCCAAATGGAAAAGTTCCTGTTGTCCACTTGCGGATATTATTAATTGCGTCTTTTTTTTCGTCACTTTTGGAAATATAATAATACCTTCAAGGCCGGGGAAATAGAATTGCAAATGCCAATCTAACCAAAACATGTAGTGTTTTTGTTCTTTGTGATTTAAACTCATTAGGTTTTTTAATTTGTTCTTGTGTTCGAGGAACCATTTCCAAAAGTGGGTTGTTGCTTTCATACTATATATTTATTTAAAGTGTTTGTTTCGATATTATTGTGGTTTTCCGCCTTCGGGGGAATGACAGTTAGCGTTTGTCTTTTGCGTGAGTGTCGTAAGCGATTAAATTGAACAGTTCTCTCATGCGGCTTCGTACCCGATTGCCATAAAGTGTTTCTATTTCGGAAGCGCATAGGTTCGTGGTTATGTGTGTTTGGATACGTCTGCTTATGTAGAGGTCGTACCTGCTTAATAGGATTTCGGCCATTACGTTACATTCGTTGCCATAATATTTGAGGTTGTTTTCTAATCCCAAATCATCGAAGCAATAGATCTTTGGGTCAAGTTGTTGTTGCTTTCCTTTTGAATAGCGATGAATAACATCATACCCTTCTTTTATAAACTCAAAACTTATATCTCTACAAGGTTTTATGATGAATTTATATTCTGTTGGCGTTAGGTGTTTCATCAGGGTCATTAGTGATGTTTTACCACATCCAACGGGGCCGTTTATTAGGATTCCCTTGTTGAGGTTAATGTTGAATTGAAAACAAGTTTGCTCATCTTTTAGGAAATAGGCGATGAGTTTGTAAATGATGGGATAGTCTTCTTCGATTATTTTGAAGTGGTCGCCGAAGAGTTCTTGGCCTTTGGTTTCGAGCCAAGCTATTATTTCGGGGTAAGTTAGTTCTGTGTTCATGGTTACAGTGGTTCTGCATAGTTTTTATCACTATTGGTGCTCAAGTGTTGGTGTTTTATTGCCGTTCCTTTAAATTTTTCAGCATTGAGCATCCAGTTCTTAGCAGCAGCCTGCCAGTCGGCCATTGGCGTTTTTCCACCAACCAACCAACCAATACTTTTGAAATAATTAAAAAATTTGTTTGCTTCAAGTTCCGGATAACCTTGTAGTTGAAAAAACTGTAGCACCTCTTCCAGTTTGGGTATCTGTACCTTTTCTTTTTGCGCGGAATTTTTTTCTTTTGGATTGTTCGTCTCACTTTTAAAAATAAATTGTTCTTCTTCCATTTTTTTTTCTAGCTCGCCCAAGTTTAAACTGTTTGAATTGTTTACATCGTTTGTGTTGTTTGTATTGTTTATATAAGGTACTACGACTTGTTCAGTAACTTGTTCAGGACTTGTTTCAGTACCGGTTTGCAACTTGCCTGCAACTTGTTCATCAATAGGTTTAAAATTTGTACTGGTGCTTTTTGGTAAAGGCTTTAGGTCATCAGAAAAATTGAATAAATAAACATGGCTGCCTTTAAACGGATTGTATGATGGTTCATATTTAATGTAACCCTGTGCATGCAAAGCTTTGAGGCATTTGTGATAAGTCGCTTTTGAACTAATCTTACTAATTCTCATTACTTCATCCCGGGAAATGCTTATTGGATTTTTAAATCTGTTGCAATTCCAGAATTGGAAAAGCGACATGTAGAGACTTACATGGGTTGGATTAAGTGTTTTGTCCTGTGTTACGCGTTCGAAGAAGCCTGTAAGGTGTTTGATGTAGTTCATAGTCTAATTAGTTTAGCAAGTGAGTTGATAACCACCCCGTCACCGATTATATCGGTGCCACCCCTCCTTTTCAAGGAGGGGAACCCTGTGGGTTATTTAAAGAGGGTTGGATTGGCGGCGACTTTGTTTGCTGAAAGGAGTTTTTCTATGTCGGTGTTGTCATAGTATAGGATGCCTCCGATTTTGGTGTAGGAGAGGGTTTTGTTTATTCTGAGGGTTTGCAGGGTACCTGGTGAGATGTTTAACAGCTTTCTGACTTCTTTAGATTTAAGCCACTGTTTAGTTTGTTGAGGTGTGGATTTTAAAAGTTCTTTAAAATCTGAAAGTAGGAGCGTGCGGAATTCGTTTAGATCTTCCTTAGTAAGTACTTCGATAGCCATAACATAAGTTTTAGATTGTTATGGTGCAAAATTGTTTAGTTTGATTTGTATTATATCCCAAGTCCTTCCCAAGTTGGGAATGAAAAAATTAGAATCTAGTCTAAACTATCTGTATTTATGGCCTTTTTTAGTTGGTAAATAAAGTACGTTGGTGAAATACCCGTTTGTGCTTTAAAGGTTCTTGTAAAAATTTGTGTGGTGCCGAATCCTGCTTCTTCTCCTAATGCTTTGTTGGTGTAGTTACGGTATTTACTTTCGGTTTTCAGCTTTTCGATTATATAATCAATTTTCAATTTGTTTATATACTCAATTGTTCCGGTTCCTTTGTGCTTTACAATTACTTTGGATACATATTTTGTATTTGTATTTAATATTGTAGCCATTTTTACCAGTGTCATGTCTTTTTCAAGGTATTTTTTAGTGCGCTCAAATTTTTCGAGCTGTTTTAAAATACTGTTTTCGGTTTCGGGTATTAATTCTTGAACTGACTGCTTTGACTCGTTATCCTCTTTTTTTGAAGTTTCGAGATTAGTATTTCGATTCATAAGCTCTTGAAATAGGCGCTTATTTTTTTGTTGATGATTTATCAAAAGACCAATAACCATTAAAAGCATTGCCAATATACAGACTCCAATAGCTGTTCTGAAATTCATTTCGTCTTCAATATCTTTCTTTGCTTCCAGCAGTTTTCTAGTGTCATACTCTTTAACTATTTTTTTTAAAAGGTACCGGTAATTTTGATTCAATAAATGGTCAATGGTTAAGAGCTTATCAATATAGAGTAACTGTGATTCTTTGTCATTTGTTTTTTTGTAGTAGTCAATCAGCAACTCGTATCCTTCTCTTACATCCGGACGTATGTAGTTGTGTTCGTTATACAGCGCATCTACTTTTTTAAAATATGTAATTGCTTTGTCTCTTTCGTTTAGCTGCCAATAACATTTGCCGATATAGTAATTAGTTACCATTACTGTTGCAAAATCTTGATTCTTTATAAAATAAGGAAGTGTACTATTTAGATTAAGAATTGATTTTTTGTATTCCCCGGTTGCCCAATAATTAATCGCTTCGGATTGTATGAAGTAAGGTTGCATTTCTATGTTTTCCAGTCGAATACCTTCATTAATCCCTAATTGATTAGTTGCTGTTGACAATGAAATCTTGCCTACTTTATTGTAGCATACGCCTAAAGCATGAAGGGAGTTGAGGTAGGCCCGGTCGTTTTCCTCTTTGAAATATTCTATGCATTGCTTGAATAATGCAATTGCTTCGTCATAAAATCCCAGATAATATTTGGTTTGTGCTATTCCAAATTTGACTTCAAATATGGCATTTTTATCAGGTGTTTTAACAATGTACTTA
>DBIH01000260.1 GCA_002296885.1 Flavobacterium sp. UBA807
ATATTCTTTTAAGATAATTGAGCTCCATTCAAATGGAGCTTTTTAATTTTTTCATAATCGCTCACAATATTGTAACTTAAATACAATTTAATTACTTTTGGAGCACTATAAAATTGCATCTATGAGCATTACAAAACACAATTGGACCAAAGAAGAAATCATCGCCATATACAATAAACCAATGATGGACTTGCTTTACGAAGCAGCAACAATCCACAGAGAGCAACACGACCCAAATGTTGTCCAGGTTTCCACTTTATTATCTATTAAAACCGGGGGGTGTCCCGAAGATTGCGGCTACTGCCCACAGGCAGCGCGTTATCACACCGATATTAAAGGGAATGATTTGATGAGTGTAAGTCAGGTAAAAGCTCAAGCATTGCGCGCAAAAGCCAATGGTTCTTCAAGAGTTTGCATGGGAGCCGCATGGCGCAACGTAAAAGATGGCGAAGAGTTTGATCAGGTTTTAGAGATGGTAAGAACCATCAATAAACTTGATATGGAAGTTTGTTGTACCCTTGGTATGATTACTGAAAATCAGGCTCAAAGATTAGCCGAAGCAGGTTTGTATGCCTACAATCATAATTTGGACACATCGGAGGAATATTATAAAGAAGTAATTTCTACAAGAGGTTTTGAAGACCGTTTGGAAACTATCGAAAATGTTCGTAAAACCAATGTAACAGTTTGCAGTGGCGGAATTATCGGAATGGGCGAAAGCATTGAAGACAGAGCCGGAATGCTTGTTGCCCTTTCTACTTTAAACCCACAACCGGAATCGGTGCCGATAAATGCTTTAGTTGCTGTTGAAGGAACACCAATGGAAAATGAAAAACCCGTTGAAATTTGGGAAATGATTCGTATGGTTGCTACAACCCGAATTGTGATGCCCGAAACTCAGGTTCGTTTGTCTGCAGGAAGAACTGAAATGTCAAGGGAAGGACAGGCCATGTGTTTTTTCGCAGGAGCAAATTCGATTTTTGCAGGAGATAAATTATTGACAACTCCAAATCCGGATGTTGAAGATGATATGAAAATGTTTGCTTTACTTGGTTTGAAACCACAAAAACCGTTTATAAAAGTTTCACAGCCTGTAACAGTTGAAGCTGAAGACTCTCAATTTCATTCATTGGGAGAAAAACCAAAATGGACTCGTCCCGGGCATACAATTGAAAGGAATTTGCAGGCTTCTGTAAAAGGGAAGTAAAAGATTTTAACTATCTTGTAATATTATTTTAGAAAGCTTTATTTAAATTTGCTCTTTGTCTTTAGATTAAGGGCATTTTTTGTTTTCACTTTAAACACTTTCCATGACGTTAGAATTAACCGAAATTGAACGCGTAAAAACGATTAGCAAAGAAGATTTTTATAATAAATATGTCAAACTTCAAAAACCGGTTGTTGTTGAACAATTAACAAGCGATTGGCCGGCGTTTGAAAAGTGGAATCTCAATTATATCAAAGAAATTGCCGGTGATAAAGTGGTGCCGCTTTACGATGACAGGCCGGTTTCCCACGAAGATGGTTTTAATGAAGCACATGCTAAAATGAAGATGGCAGATTATATTGATTTGCTTCAGACAAAGCCAACAAACTACCGAATATTTCTTTATAATCTGATGAAAGAAGTGCCAACTTTAAAAGATGATTTTAAGTGGCCAGATATTGGATTGCGATTGGTCAAGCAACTTCCGATGTTGTTTTTTGGCGGAGAAAACGCCAAGGTTTTTATGCATTATGATATTGATTATTCTAACATATTGCATTTTCATTTTCATGGAAAAAAAAGATGTGTTTTGTTTGCACCTACTGAAAGTCGATATTTATACAAAGTTCCACATTCCTTAATTTCCAGAGAAGATATTGATTTTGATAATCCCGATTATGAAAAATGGCCGGCATTAAAAAAGGCTAAAGGGTTGGTAACCGAATTAAATCACGGCGAAATGCTCTATATGCCCGAAGGTTATTGGCATTATATGAAATATGTAACGCCAGGATTTTCGATGAGTTTAAGGGCTTTTCCAAGAAGTATTACCAACTTGTCAAAAGCAGCGTATAATGTTTTTATCATGCGTCATTTTGACAATTTTATGCGAAAATGGAAAGGGCAAAAATGGATTGATTATAAAAACCAAAAGGCAATTACCAACACCAAAATAGATTAATAAAAAAGGTCTCAACTACGAGACCTTTTTTATTTAGAGTATAATCTTTTTGGTTACCACAACTCCGTTTTCTAATTTAATTTTTAGAATTAACGGCTGATGATTAGCATTTTCTAAATTTATTGTTACCTCCTGATTACTTGCATCAGCAGATTGACTTACTTTTCTTCCCAGCAAATCGTAGGCACTGATGCCAATTATTTTTTCATTAAATGAATAGGCGGTTATAGTATTGCTTTTAGAATATGCGATAACATTTTCATAAGGTCTGGATACTTCCCTTGTTTCATTATCTTCATGCTGCATTTGATAGCGAAGTTTGAAACGAGTGGTAAACTTACCAGCTTCGGAAGTGAAAGTATATGGAGAAGATTTCAAATCGTGTATCATACCGGTCATTGTATCTTCTATATAAATCTTTTTGTTGGCGTTATCGAAAAATCCATCAAGGGCACCTAAAGCTATAGTGTGATATCCTGCAGTGCTGATTTTAACGCCTATCGGAACCACATCTTCATTGCGAAATGGGGTAGGTCTTCCTTGAATGCTCATGGCTTCATCATTTATCATCGAAAAAATGCTCATGCTATTTCCAACGTTAAAAAAGCAATCGTACAATCTATCCTTTGCAAGAGTAGCCCCCGATAAATAACCAACCAAGGTTCGACTGGATTTGCCCGAAGCATCTACCAAATCAAGCCACAGCCTGCCTTTTTGAACAGGACGGGCCTCTCGATGATTTGAACTATGTTTGTAGAAATAACTGTTGTCATAGTAGGTATTTGGATTGCCAATTGTTTCTCTCATCGAATTGTTGAAAGTAACTTTTTGAGTAGTATCGGCAGGACCATCATTCATTATCACAAAAAATCCCTGACCAGAGGCAATATATCCGTTAAAAGC
>DBIH01000141.1 GCA_002296885.1 Flavobacterium sp. UBA807
CGTGAATATACAATAAAATTAGCAACAGCGCAAGACGTGGGTTAGTGGCTATGGTTTTTTAATTCTATTTAATTCGCGATATATGGAGTCTCTTTAGTACAATAGTACTCAATACAGAGTAAAGTGTTCCGAAAGCCATACATACGAACATGTAGATAAGACCTCTTACTGCTGGGTTTAATTTTGTTACAGCAATCGAATCGATAATGTCTTCTTTAGATAATTTGGAACTATTTGAGACAAGCTCCTGTTTATAATACTCGACTACTTGGGATGAAAGGTCCGGAACAATATAATTATTAAGTATGATAATATAGAGTGTATATAATGCCCCACTCAAGAGTCCAGCTAATATGCCAATTTTTACTGTTTGTCGCAATGAAAAAGAGGACGGATCAAGTTTTCTAAACCGGGAAACGGCAAAAAATACAGACAAAGCAAATATTGTCCAATATACATAGTTTAGTATTTGTTCGTTTCGAACAATCATACCTGTTTTATATCTTATGATGCCAATGCTAATCACTACTATGCCTAAGGTTGTACCCAGCAATATTCCAATTTTAATTGGGAGATTTTTGTTTTGTATCATGAAATTAATAATTTCTAATAAGACTAAGTCTGCGTTAATTCGTTACAAAGTGTTTAGACACATTTATTTAATGCCTCAAAGTCTAAAAAAAATCAAGCTTTGATTAGTGGTGTGGGTACCATTGCCATTAACTTATATATGAAAAAGTATTTTATGGTAATACTCATGCCTGCAAAACCCTTTTTAATCTTCCTGCAAAAGTTAATAACTTGCCTGTTAAAATACATTACTAATTTCCCAGTGTTGTTCGGATGTCCTCCACAAAAACCACCTTTTTGCGAACAAAGCCCGAACATGACCCTAACAACACCCGAAGAAGGACATCAAAATGCCCATTTGAACACTAATTAGCGGTAAGTAACGGTATAACAATAAACAACACTGTTTAGAAGTAGATATGCACAGTTAGCGTTAAGGCTGTTGTCGAGGCAGAAAAGCCGCCCTAAGTTTGTCTTACTGAGTTACCAAACAGGGCTGGGAGGTTAGTTTATTAATACATTAAATTAAAAATTATGAGAACTTACAACAAGGGCATACTGGGTCCGTTTTCAGGAAAGGTTGGTACTGTGGTAGGTGCCAACTGGAGAGGTAAGGACATTATACGTTCGTTACCGAAAAAGACCAATCGCACAACAACCGAAACGCAGCAATTGCAGCGCGATAAGTTTACTGCGGTCAGCGAGTTTTTAACGCCAATGAGTGCGGTGCTTACACAATAATGAGGTAATTTTATAAGACTTCCACTAAACAAAAATGCCTGAGGATTCCCCTCAGGCATTTTCGCACTATGAAAATTACTTACTTTACTTCATTTTTCCGTTGACTACGGCAACACAAGCACCTATTATTGCGGCCATTATTAAACTAATTACTGCTCCCATAGCGGTCGTCTTGTAATCAAGAGTATCATACATATGGTAAAAACAATCAAACCATACACTGGTAAAGAGACCTACACCGGCAGCTATTTTAATTCCGGGTACGCATTTAGTAATACCTTCACCTTGGGAGAAAATGTATGAAATTAAGAAACCAAAAATCATACATCCGGCAAAAATGAGTGACATGTTTTCTTTTCCGGCATTAGGTGCAGTTGGGTCGTTTAACAGAATGCCGTATACCAGCCATCCTAATAAGAAATTTACAATTCCGCCTACGATTCCACCGACAATAAAGTTTTTTACATTCATAATTAAAAGTTTAATTGGTTAGCGGAATAAAAGTACTTCATATTGAAATATTGTTAAAAATACTCTTAAATAATTATTAACTATTTAAAAATCAATATTGTTAATAACATTAAGGGTGAAAAATTATGATTTTTCGTTTGATAAAAAAGCTTCTCATCTTGAGAAGCTTTAATATATCATTTTCTTTTGGCTTGACCCAAAAGAAACAAAAAGTCAATGCTTGAATCTTCGGCGGTCAATTTTAATTTCAAATCCTAAAAGAAAAGAACTCCCCGCCAAGGCGGGTCAAACAACTTTTCTTTTTACGGATTTTTCAATTAATTGACACTCGCCTGCCAGATTCTAAGGCCGTTAATTTTCAACATTGTTTAACTCTTATAACATTTTTTAATTCTTAATCTTTTTTGAAACTACCGTTGTCAACGTCTTTTAAAAACTTGATTACACCCGGGAAATAATGTTCCTGGTCGTCCCATTGTGAGCAGTGGCTTCCGTTTGGGCAGTAAAGAAAGCGTCCGTTTTGTACTTCTTTAGATATCCATTCCATGTGTTTTGGATCCATCGTATCATACTTTGCACCGATGACCAGGGTTGGAATGCTAAGTGTGTGTAATTTTGAAGTGATATCCCAATTTTTTAAGGTGGCGTCACCAGTGATTCCGAATTCACTCGGACCCTGCATATACACATACACATTCTGATTTAAATACTTAAAAGCCCTGTTTACCGGATCGGGCCATTGGTCGATAGGTTTTCTCAAAATATGTTCGGTATAATAATACTTGAAAAGCAGTTCCTCATATTTCGGATTTTTATAGTCTTTGTTTTTTTCAAAAGCCTTTATTTGGTCAAATACTTCTTTCGGGAGTTTAGGGCCCAACACATCTTCTGCATATTTGTTATACGCCGGAGCACTCGCCATCATATTGGCAATGACCAGTCCTTTTAGATTTTTCTGGTATTTCAAAGCATATTCCATCGCAAGGATACCGCCCCAGGACTGCCCCATCAGATAAAAGTTGGTGTTGTCCAATTTCAATGCCTTACGAACCTGTTCCACTTCATCCACGAAGCGTTCAATCGTCCAGAGTCGGTTGTCGTTTGGCTGGTCGCTGAAGGCTGAACCCAGTTGGTCATAATAAATGTACTCGATACTTTCATTAGGGAAGAAGCCATCAAAGCTTTCAAATAATTCATGGGTACAGCCAGGACCGCCATGAAGCAAAAGGACTTTTATAGTTGGATTGTTTCCGACACGTTTGGTCCAGACCTTAAACTTACCAACTGGCGTAGTAATCGGAATCATTTTGACACCACCTGTCGACTGGTCGTCGCTTTTGGAGTAATCGAGGTAACCGTTTTTTGCTGTGTTTTCTGTTTTATTCTCCTTGCAGCCGGAAAATAAAAAAATAGTTATCAATGCACTTAGTAATAGTTTTATTTTCATAACGAAGAGATATTGATGTTAGTAAATAGTTTATAATCAGTCACTATCAAATATATGGATTTTGTTTGAAAGATAACCACCCCGTCCGCCAAAGGCGGACACCCCTCCTTAAAAAAGAGGGGAGCCGTGAGAGGTATTAAAAAAATAATATTAAAAACACGGATAAAACTCCCCTCCTCATTGAGTAGGGGTTGCATCCGCTATAGCGGATGACGGGGAGGTTAACTTACCCATAAATCTTTTGGTACAAATCTTTGTATTTTTCCATAACGATTTTACGCTTCAGTTTGAGCGTAGGAGTGAGGTGGCCACCGTCGATGGACCAGACATCGGGAGTCAGTTCAAAGCGTTTTACTTTTTCCCAGTTGCCAAACTTCTCGTTTATGGTATCTATTTCTTCCTGTATCCTGTTGATGACCTGTTTGTTTGAAGCGATTTCGGCATTGGTCGTGCCAACATTAATGTTGTGCCTTTTCGCCCATTCCCTTACGAATTCGAAGTTGGGCTGGATAAAGGCAGCGGGCATTTTTTCGCCGTCGCCAATCACCATAATCTGTTCGATGAAATGGGATTGCTTGATTGCATTTTCAATAATCTGTGGCGCAATATACTTTCCGCCTGATGTTTTGAACATTTCTTTTTTGCGGTCGGTTCTCTTTAAGAAACCTTCGGCATC
>DBIH01000003.1 GCA_002296885.1 Flavobacterium sp. UBA807
CATGAAAAACTTGAAAACCTTACCGGTATTAATCTTAGTTTCATTATTGGTAGTAAACTGCAAATCAGAAAAAAAGGAACAAAATTTCAAAGCGATTACGGATGCTTATTTTGATGGCAAAAACGAATTAGATCCATTGGGTGCGACCCAAAACGGTCAAGCAGAATACAATGATAAATTGGTTTTTGAGATGACGGATTCTTATCGCAAAAAACAAGCTGCTTTTTACAACAAAACCGAAAATGATTTAGCTTCTGTGGATACAACTGCGCTTTCAGATGAAGAAAAAAACAGTTATGATATCATCAAATGGGAGATTTCGGTTGGCAAAGACTTATTAAAGTATGACACTAATCTAATGCCTGTTCAACAATTTTGGGGAACCAATTTAACGCTCGGACAATTTGCAAGCGGTACAAGTGCACAGCCTTTTAAGACCGAGAAAGATTATAAAAACTTCCTAAAAAGGATGGATTTGTTCGCTGTTTGGATGGATTCTGCAATGGTGTATATGAAAAAAGGAATTGATAAAGGAGTTGTTCTGCCAAAAGCACTGACCGTAAAAGTCATTCCTCAATTTGAAAGCATGGTTACACCAAATGTTGAGGACAATCTCTTTTATTCAGCCATAAAATTATTTCCAAAAGAAATCACCCCGGAGCAACAGGATGCTCTGAAAAAAGAATATGTTGCTACTATTAAGGAAAAATTAGAGCCGCAGTTCAAAAAAATGACGGCATTTTTGAAAGACGAATACCTTCCCGCTTCAAGAACAACAAGTGGGATTGGCAGTTTGCCAAATGGTAAAGAGTTGTATAAAGTCTATGCAAAACAATGGACAACTACCACTAAAACTCCGGAAGAAATTCATGAACTTGGTTTAAAGGAAGTAGCGAGAATCAAGGCTGAAATGGAAAAAGTTAAAGAGCAGGTAGGTTTCAAAGGAACAATCAACGAATTCTTTGAGCATGTCAGAACTAACCCTGAATTGATGGCTTTCAAAAAACCGGAAGATGTTATTGCCAATTTCGAAAGAATCCATAAAACTATTATGCCTAATGTAAACAAGTTGTTCTCGTTACAGCCAAAATGTCCTTTCCAGATAAAAAGAACCGAAGCTTTCAGGGAAAAATCGGCGAGTGCCGAATACAATCAGGGTTCTGCT
This sequence comes from Flavobacterium sp. UBA807, assembly GCA_002296885.1. Lineage (GTDB taxonomy): Bacteria > Bacteroidota > Bacteroidia > Flavobacteriales > Flavobacteriaceae > Flavobacterium. The sequence continues at coordinate 1,166 of DBIH01000003.1, forward strand.
GACGGAAAAAGACCCGGAACTTTTTATGTTCCGATTCCGGATGTAAAAACCTATAATTGTTATGGTGATGAAGATTTATTCCTGCACGAAGCAATTCCGGGGCATCATTTCCAAATTTCATTACAACAGGAAAATACAGAACTTCCTAATTTCAGAAAATTTGATTGGTTTGGTGCTTATGGTGAAGGTTGGGCTTTGTATACTGAAAGTCTTGGAAAAGAATTAGGTTTATATACCGATCCGTATCAATATTTCGGAATGTTGGGTAACGATATGCACAGAGCGGTTCGATTGGTAGTTGATACCGGAATTCATACCAAAGGTTGGACACGTGAGCAGGCTATTAAATATTCCTTAGAGAATGAAGCCGAAAGCGAAGCCGGAATTACTACTGAAATTGAGCGTTACATGGCGATTCCGGGTCAGGCATTATCTTATAAAATGGGTCAGTTGAAAATCCTGGAACTGCGTAAAAAAGCTCAGGATAAGATGAAAGATAAATTCGATATCAAAGTATTCCATCAAAAAGTATTGGAATCGGGAGTGCTGCCATTAGCACTGCTGGAAAAGAAAATCAACAGATGGATTGAGACCGGAAAATGATTTAAAAAAAACGTCCCGATAATTCGGGACGTTTTTTTTAGTTTGCTATTTTACTTTCCATGCTTTTGAAATCTATCGGATTTCCATCAACATCGAAAAACTCGTAATTGAATTTTAATTTACCGTTTAATTCTTCAATCTTAACCGTCATTTGATAAAAGCCTTGGCTCCACTCAACAATCAAATGATATTCGTAATCACCAACACCAAAACTTCCGGGAAGATTACTCGTATAAATAAGTTTTTTCGATTTCAGGTTAAGCGTATTGACTTCAATATTTTCATAAAGCCCTAACTCATCATTATCAACTTTTTTCCCGATATAATCTACATTTGCAGCAGCTGCTGGTTTTTTCTTTTTCTCTTTGCTTCGATTATAATCATCTTTAATCGAAAAAATTACATCTTTCAATGAACTTTTACCTGCATTAAGTAAAAAGAAACGGATTTGGTGGTGATACATCAGTTTGTGCACTTTTTTATCCCCGTCTTCTGAAGCTCCTTCGCTCAAATCATTGTCAGCAATTTCAATAATAGGCATATTCTGCCCACTTTGTGACATCGATTCCGATTTAAGATTTTTGATTTTTAGTTCTGTTTCTTGTACCAGCTTATCTTTCTGGACAATTTCAGCATTCAGGACTTCTATTTGCTTGATGGCTTCATCCAGTTCTTTCTGTTTATTGGCAGAAATAGAAGTACTGGTATTTTTGTATAATGAATAAACAGAAAATGCCAGTAAAACTAATCCCAAAAATGCCAAAACCGCAGTCATCATAAGCTTCTTCCCTTTCATTAGAATTTTTAATTTTAATCAAATGATTTTTGATGTGGTAAAAATAAACGATTTTTTAAAATTAAAGCATTCAATAGCAATAAACTGTAAACATTATTATCAACCAATCCATAAAACAAAAAAAGCTTCAACAGTTGTTGAAGCTTCTGTGCGGGTAATAGGACTCGAACCTACACGCCTTGCGGCACCAGATCCTAAGTCTGGCACGTCTACCAATTTCGCCATACCCGCGACAAATGTGAGTGCAAATATAAACATAACTTCAAACTTTCAAAGGAAAATATTTAAAAAAAATCAGAAGCATTTTTTGTACTTTTGGTTTCTATCAAAATTAAATCAATGGACAACATAAAAAGCTACGTTCAGGAAAACAAAGAACGTTTTATAAATGAACTAATCGAATTATTGAAAATCCCTTCTGTAAGTGCCGACAGCGCTTATGCTCACGATGTTATTGCTACTGCGGATGCCGTAAAAGCTTCGCTTGAAAAAGCAGGTTGCCAACATGTAGAAATTTGTGAAACTCCGGGTTATCCAATTGTTTTCGGAGAACACATCATCGACAAAAATCTTCCGACAGTTTTAGTTTATGGGCATTATGATGTGCAGCCACCTGATCCAATGGATTTATGGACTTCTCCTCCGTTTGAACCTGTAATCAAGAAAACAGAAATCCACCCTGAAGGCGCTATTTTTGCCCGCGGTTCGTGTGATGACAAAGGCCAGATGTATATGCATGTGAAAGCATTTGAATACATGATTGCCAACAATAATTTGCCTTGCAATGTAAAATTCATGATTGAAGGTGAAGAAGAAGTTGGTTCAAAAAGCCTGAGTTGGTTTGTCGAAAGAAATCAGGAAAAGCTGAGCTGTGATGTGATTTTAATTTCAGATACCGGAATGATTTCCAACCAACAACCAAGTATTACAACTGGTTTACGTGGTTTGAGTTATGTGGAAGTAGAAGTTACCGGACCAAACCGCGATTTGCATTCAGGCTTGTATGGTGGTGCTGTTGCTAATCCGATTAATGTATTGACCAAAATGATTGCGTCGCTTCACGATGAGAATAATCATATTACAATTCCCGGATTTTATGACAAAGTAGAGGAATTAACTGCTGGGGAAAGAGCCGAAATGGCAAAAGCACCATTCAGCCTTGAGAATTATAAGAAAGCTCTGGATATTGAAGATATTTATGGCGAAACGGGTTATGTAACAAATGAAAGAAACTCCATTCGCCCAACTTTAGACGTAAACGGAATTTGGGGCGGCTATACAGGAGAAGGAGCAAAAACAGTCATTGCCAGCAAAGCTTATGCAAAAATCTCGATGCGTTTGGTTCCAAATCAGGATTGGGAAGAAATCACCGAATTGTTCTCGAAACATTTTATTAGCATTGCTCCGAAAGCGGTAAAAGTAAAAGTAACTCCACATCATGGCGGTCAAGGTTATGTAACACCAATTGACAGCATTGGTTACAAAGCAGCAAACAAGGCGTATACCGAAACTTTTGGGGTTCCGGCAATTCCGGTTCGTTCCGGAGGAAGTATTCCGATTGTGGCCCTGTTTGAAAAAGAATTAAAATCAAAAACCATCTTAATGGGATTCGGATTGGACAGTGATGCCATTCATTCGCCTAACGAGCATTTTGGAATTTTTAATTATCTGAAAGGCATCGAAACGATACCATTGTTCTATAAATATTTTGTGGAATTTTCTAAATAATACCTGACAGCCACAGCTATTATCCGCTTAATCTCAAATGTAGAATTATCGAAATAAAAAAAATTGAAAATCCGCAATTCCAGCGGATTTTTTATTTTTATACCATAAACTTTAATCGTGGAATACAAAAAACAATTATTTACATCAATGCTGACTTTTTTGGTATTATGCGCCTGCAAAACCAATAAAACATTCAATCATCACCGTGAAGGGAAATGGGTTTATAAAGACACTATAAATGGTGTTCGCTATAAATCTAAAGGAAAATATAGGAGGGGCTGTGAAGTTAAGACTTGGAAGTATTTTGAAAATGGAAAACTTGTGAAAGTCGAAAAATATGAAGATTCCATTTGTCATATTAAAACTTTTGACAAAAAAGGAAAAGTGACCTCATTTGGACAGTCTATGATCATTGAAGACAAAGACGGAATCCATTGGTATCTCAATGACGATTGGTTTTTCCTTGATGCCAATGGCAAGCTTATCGGAATAAAAAAATACTTAAAAGGTGAATTGGTATCCGAAACAAAAAAGTAACACTTTCGAAGTCATTTTTTAGTTAAAAATCAACACCTTACAATAAACTTCATTTTTTGGCGTTATATTTGTATTAATCAATCATCACCCGAGGCGAAGCCGAATTGTTCGGAGCGCAGCGGAGAAAATCAAAAAATCATCATCATGTTAAAACGTTTTTTCCTCCTGTGTTCAGGTGTCGATAGTGACATCGTGAACTCCTGCTCCAACGGCGAGCAAAACAAATATGCCGGAATCGGAGCCACTGTTTTCTTTACAGCCGTTATGGCATTCATTGCCGGTAGTTATGCTCTTTACACGGTTTTTGACAATCCCTATATCGCCATCGCATTTGGCTTGGTTTGGGGATTTTTAATTTTCAATCTCGACAGATTCATTGTTTCTACCATCAAAAAAAGAGATAATTTTTTGGATGAATTCATTCAGGCTTCACCACGAATTGTGCTGGCAATTATCATTGCGATTGTAATTTCCAAACCTTTGGAGATCAAAATCTTTGAAAAGGAAATCAATGCTGAAATATTGAAAGAAAAAAACCAGATGGCCATTGCCAATAAAAATCAGGTTTCGAATTATTTCAAATCGGATGTCGATAAAAACAAGGCTGAAATGGACAGCCTGAAATTGGGAATCACCAAAAAAGAAAAAGAAGTTGCCGATTTATATCAATCTTACATTACCGAAGCTGAAGGTACAGCCGGAACCAAAAAAATGGGAAAAGGTCCAATCTATAAAGAAAAAAGAGAAGCCCATGACATTGCAGCAAAACAACTGGATTCCCTTAAAATCAGCAGCGCTAAATTAATTGCTGAAAAAGAAGATCGTGCAAAAACACTTCAGGCTGATTTAGACAAAAAAGTTACCGAAACCCAGCCTGTTATTGATGGTTTCGATGGCCTGATGGCGCGAATCAATGCTCTTGGAAAATTACCGGCACTTCCGTCAATTTTTATAATGCTGTTGTTTTTAGCCATTGAAACTTCGCCAATCATTGCCAAATTATTATCGCCGAAAGGTGAATTCGATTTCAAACAGGAAGATATGGAGATGGGAATCAAAAACGTGATTTCGCAAAATCGTTACCAAAGCGAACTGCAGAAGAAAACTGATGCGGAGATTTATGATAAAGTCTATGCCGACATTAAAGACGATAAAGAATTATACGGTTATAAGAAAAAAGGTGCTTTGGAATTATTGAAACTTCAGGCCGATGGTTTCGTAGAAAAACAGAAAAGGTCGATGTAAAACAAAAGGAAGCTAATCAGCTTCCTTTTCTATTTCTTCCCGTATTTTTTTAGTCAGGCTTTTATAGACCAAATCATAAGAATGATTAATCAGTTGACACATCATTTTATCGTTAACATCGGAATGAAAATCAACGGTATTCCAATGAATTTTACTCATGTGATAACCAGG
>DBIH01000008.1 GCA_002296885.1 Flavobacterium sp. UBA807
TTTTTTTTAGTTAATCAAATCTAAAATTTTAACATTCATTGTAACTATTGGTTACATTTGGGGACTCATTCAAAAAAATAAATTTTAGATAATGAAAAAAGTATTTCTAAGTGCCGTTTTTGTTTTATCGGTTTTCAGCCATATGGCAACTGCACAAAAACAAAAACAAGCTTCGCCGGAAGTAAAAGTAACAATCGATTTAAATAATGTAAAAAATGATAAAGTTATGGTTACCGTAACTCCATCAGGATTTAATAGTAATGATGTTGTTTTTCACATTCCAAAAACAGTTCCCGGAACGTATTCTGCGGATAATTACGGAAAACTGATTGATGATTTAAAAGCATTTGATAAAAACGGAAAAGAATTAGAGACTTCCAAAACAGACGAGAATTCATGGAAAATTTCAAATTCTAAATCACTGGCTAAAGTCACTTATTGGGTAAATGATACTTTCGATTCTGAGTCTGGTAAGGGATTTGGTAAAGAAGACATCTTTTCTCCTGCTGGAACCAACATTTTAGAAGGTAAAAACTTCATGGTAAATAATCATGGATTCATTGGTTACTTTGATAACAAAACCGAAATAAAATACGATGTAAAGGTTTTGCATCCTGCAGGTCTGTTTGGTGCAACTTCTTTAATTGATGCTGATAAAAGCGATACAGTAGACGAGTTTGTTGTAAACCGTTATTTCGATTTGACAGACAATCCGATTATGTATTCAAAACCTGATTATAAAACCTTTACTGTTGATGGAATGGAGATTTTATTCAGTGTTTATTCTCCAACCGGTGTGCATTCTGCCGAAGAATTATTACCGGATTTAGAAAAAACTATGCGTGCCCAAAAAGCATTCATGGGTTCAATTAATGCAAACAAACGCTACACAGTTTTATTGTATCTGTCAGATATGAATAAAAACGATGCTAAAGGATTTGGAGCTTTAGAGCACCACACATCAACAACGGTTGTGTTTCCCGAAGCAATGCCTAAGGATGCGCTTGGTGAACAATTGAAAGATGTGGTATCACATGAGTTTTTCCACACGATAACACCATTAAGCATTCACTCTAAAGAAATTCAGTTCTTTGATTACAACAATCCGAAAATGTCTGAGCATTTATGGATGTATGAAGGTGTGACCGAATATTTTGCAAACCTTTTTCAGATAAACCAGGGATTGATAGACGCAGACGAATTCTATCAAAGAATGGTAGGGAAAATCAACAATGCTTCATCTATGAATGACACAATGTCTTTTACAGAAATGAGTGCCAATGTTTTGGTTGAACCATATAAAGATCAATACTTAAATGTTTACGAAAAAGGTGCTTTGATTGGGATGTGCATTGATATCATTATCCGCGAAAAAAGCAATGGAGAAAGAGGGATTTTAGACTTGATGAAAAAGCTGTCTAAAGAATATGGTGTTGATAAACCATTTAACGACAATGAGCTTTTTGCTAAGATTACGCAATTAACCTATCCTGAAGTCGGAGAGTTCCTAAACACTTATGTAGCAGGAAAAACGCCGATTCCCTATGATGTTTATTTTGCAAAAATGGGTGTGACAAAAACCAAAGTTCAGATTCCCGGAAATCCGTTTTTAAAAGACCAGTCAACACCATACATTACGGTTAATCCAAAAACCAAAGAAATTGTAATTATTCCGGGTGGTGAACTGAGTGATTTTATGAAAGGTCTGGGATTAAAAGGAGGCGATACCATTTTGGCAATAAATGATAAAGCGTATAATCTGGATAATATTTACGAAATGATTATGGAAAGCCAAAACTGGAAAGCTGATGACCCAATCAGCGTTAAAATAAGACGTGACGGAGCTGAACAAACCCTTACAGGTAAAGTAAAATTAAGTTTTACAGAAGAGGAAGGTTATAAATTCACCGATACCTCAAAAGAGAAGCTGAATAATGCCTGGCTGAAAGGATAATATCATAAAAAAACATACTTTAAATCCTCAATTTGTAATTCAGATTGAGGATTTTTTTTAGTATTATTGCCAAAAAAAAAATAACATGTGTAAATCACTCATCGCAGTATTTTCAATACTTGTACTAATATCTTGTTCTGAAAAAAAATCAGATAAAAATTTTGTTTTAACCGGAAATGTAAAAGGATTAAAGAAAGGGACTTTATATATTCAAAGGATAAAAGATGACACAACGTTAGTTGCCATTGATACAATAAAAATTAACGGTGATTCTCATTTTATTAGTGAATTTGATTTGCAATCTCCAGAAATGCTTTATTTGTTTTTAGACAGAGGGGTTACTAATTCGCTGGATAACAATATTTCATTTTTTGCAGAACCGGGTATACTAAATCTGGAGACTTCGCTCGATTTTTTTACGGCAGATGTTAAAATCACTGGATCAAAAAACCAGGAACTGTATGATGAATATAAAAAAGTAGTTTCGAGATATGTGGATCAGGATTTAGATTTGATTCAGAAAAAGTTCCTTGCCATTAAAGATAAAAGAACAGATGAAGTAAATAAGATAGAGGAAGAGCAGGAAGGTGTTGTTAAAAGAAAATATCTTTACACCACAAATTTTGCTGTCAATCATGGCGATTATGAAGTCGCACCTTATGTGACATTAGCAGAGATTTATGATATTAACCTGAAATATTTGGATACAATCCAAAAATCAATGACACCAAAGATTTCAAAATCTTTGTACGGAAAAAAATTAAACGAGCTAATTGCTGAAAGAAAGAAACTTGGGAGATAAAATTATTATCGCTTCAGGCTAAAATGACCTTTATGGATTCGGCCGTCATTTCGTATGACATTAAACCAATAATCATCCGAAGGCAATTGCTTTGCATTAAATGTACCATCCCAAACGTCATCATTATCCATTATCTTCAATAGTTTACCATAGCGGTCAAATATTTTTACTTCAAAATTTGGCTCGTGCAGAGAGAATTTAATATACCAGTTGTCATTATATCCATCTCCGTTTGGCGTAAAAAATTTAGGATAATTTAATAAAAAAACTTCTTTTACAGCCATTCCGCAACCGTTTTTATCTCGAACTGTCACAGTATAAGCTCCGTTTGTTAAACCATTAAATACATTACTGTCCTGAAACGAAATGTCATCAATAGAATATTCGTAATCGCCTATACTGGTGGTGCTGAGATTAACAGTAATGCTATTTTCATTATCAGTCCAGTCCACAGTATCAATAGAAGTTATAATTGGGGCATTTGATAAAACCACAGTAAAACTTTTAGTAGATGTACAGGAAACCGAACCGTGATTTTGACCAACTGTAACCGAATAATTATCAGGCTGAAATATTGTAATCGATGGAGTAATAGCTCCTGTCGACCATAAATAACTGTCAAAACCACTACCTGCAGTAACAGTAATTCGGCTTTTTTCACAAAGTATAACTTCATCAGGGATGTTAATGACCGGAACTTTAACTAGTGTCAACGCCAATTTTACGATTTGATGGCATCCGTTAACGGAGTCAATTCTAACATATATAATATTTAGTCCTAAAACGATGGTATGATTTGTACTAAATTCTTCTGAAGCAATTTGATTTTCAGCACCGTTAAATGAATTGTAATAAGTAAAAGTATTTCCGCTAACACTAACCAAATCAGAATTAAACTGCGATAAATCTACATTCTCATCACCATCATTTCCTATATCACAAACCGGCTTTGCATAATCAACAGCGTTTAGGGTAGTCAACAAAGTAATGACAACAGGTAGTCTCCCAACACTTTCACAGCCGTTTACAGTTTGAGTTGCATAATAAGTAGTGCCATCAACTAAAAGGGTTGTTGAAGGTAATACTGTTGAACTCGTTGCAGAACTATACCAATTAATAGCAGTACCAGTTACAGCAATGTTATTTAAATTAGGATTTTGTGCAGCACAAAATGTTTGATTGCCAACTCCAGTAGGTGTAGTAATATTTTGTACAGATATCAAAACGGGAGACCTCAAACTTTCACAAGTATTTACTGTTTGCGAAGCATAATAAGTAATTCCATTCTGCAAGATAGTTGAGTTTGTTAATAAATTACCGCCGCTAATAGCATCATACCATTTAATATTTGTGCCTGTAATTACAATATTATTCAAAGTTGCATTCTGTTGAAAGCAGAATTTTTGTGGTGATGCAGCAATAGGTGCAGGAGAAGGAGTTATAGTCGCGTGAACAACAGCCCTCAGGCTCTCACAACTGTTTACTGTTTGCGACACATAATAATTGGTGTTATTCGTCAAAATTGTCGAGGCAGGCAATACATTCCCATTAGTCAAGGCATCATAAAATTCAATATTTTGGCCGGTAATCGTTAAATCAGAGAGCCTTGCATTATCACTTTCACAAAACGACTGATTACTTGTTGTAGGAGGTAACGGACTTTGATTAACGGTAACGGTTACAGCCGTTCTCGGGCTTTCAGGACAACTGCCAACTTGTTTAGAAACATAATAAGTCTGTCCATTTACTAAAGGTTGAGTACCTGATAACTGAACTGTTGAAGTTGCTGAACTATACCATTTCACAGAACCTGAATTAGGTGATAAATCTGCAATGGTAGGATTATCAGAAGAACAAAAGGTTTGAGCATTTATCGCATTCGGAGCTAAGCTGTCACAAGGACCTAATTTTAAAACAAACCCGTCATCATCTAAAACAGCATTACTATGAACAGCATTAAAATTTAAGATGTTAGTAGAAGGGTCTAAATCTGCCGTTCCGCCAAAATAACCGCTGTAGTACTGATAACCATTTTTTATTTTAATCCCGCTAAATTTTAATTTATAAGTGCCAAATAGTTCATTATCGGCATGTCCAAGCCTAAAGGCACTTACAAAATTTCGGTTAGAATCAAATTTTACAACGTAACTTTCACCATATTGCTGATAAAAACTATCCAACAAGAATGTATTCGCCGAAGGATCAGCATCTACAATTCCTTTAAACATAGTAGCAAAATAATAATTATTATCTGAATCCGATTCTATAACATCAAAAAAGGAATTAACATCAGCATATTGCTTATGATCTATATAATTACCATTAGAGTCCAACCATAATATAGCACCTGAGCCCGTTGCGGTTATAACATTCGAAGAAGGGTCAACATCAGGATTGTTTGAAAAGGAAATATCAAAAGT
>DBIH01000013.1 GCA_002296885.1 Flavobacterium sp. UBA807
GTTTGATCTTATTGACAAATTCACCAAAGTTTCAGATGAAGACAGCGCGCACCTAACACGTGAAATTGCCAAAACAGAAGGTTTGTTTGTAGGATATACCTCAGGCGCTGTCATGCAAGCGATTCGTCAATATGCCGAAGAAGGAGAATTTGATGAAAATAGCAATGTAATTGCCATCTTCCCTGATCATGGTTCACGTTATATGAGCAAGGTATTCAGTGATGAATGGATGAGCGAGCAGGGCTTCTTTGACAGCATCAATGCAGAAGATGCACAGAAAGTTGAGATTATTAAATAGATTTGTTAGACTGCATAGAAAGTTAGACAATTTAGATATAAAAAACCTCCGAGACTATCGGAGGTTTTTTTGTTATCGCATCATTGTGTGATTGATATTGCCATCATCATACTTTGCCTTAAAACGTATTAGATTATCATTGTTGACTTCGCCTTTGAGATCGATTACCTTTTCTTCAAGAAGTAAAGCTATCAGGAATTCATAGTCGCGGCTTCGAAAGTTTTTGGAAGCTATTGTGCTTTTTTGTTGGGCAAAAATTATTTTCTTGCTGTCGTCTACCTTGCTTTCGGTGTTATTGTTATCGACCACCATGCTCAGCAGTTCGTCTTTGGTATTTAGTTTATAGATATACAATTCGTTTCCCATTGCTTTTTTGGTAAAGCTGAAAGTAGGGCTGTCGGAAACATACACTACTTCCTTTTTTAACTTGATTTCCTGAGCGGAAAGGGTATAGGTTAAAAGTAATGCTACAATATAACTTAGATATTTCATAAAATTATTGTTTTGATAGTTGCTAATTTACGAAAATATCATAATACTATGGTGGTGTACCCACCTGAAAGCCGTAAGTTCCTAATTAAGTTTGCAAAGTCTTTAAGTAAAAGTGTAAAGTCCCCAAAAAAACTAAATACACCAACTTAGAACACTTAGTTTCGCCAGTAGATTACAATTGGGTCCTGATAATATAGTTTTCTTCGTATTTTGTAGTAACGATTTCTATCTTGTCTCTGGTCATGTTGGATTTTTCTATTCTATCGGTTAATGTTACTTCTACATCATTGTTTTTATTTTGTTGATACAGCTTTGAAATAATATCGTTTCTTTCAGTGATGGCTACATTATCCTTTAAGTTTTTGATATGTTTATCTACTATCTGTCCGGGAAGTTTTTTGTATAAATCCTCTACATATTCTGCATTTAGAAAATCTTTTTTACAGGCATTTTCCTTATGATAAAAATAGAATGTTTTGCTCTCAAAAGGATTGATTATATTTTCGTCTGTGAAATCATTAAAATCTCCCAATACCAGGGATTCGTGTCCGTTTTGTGAATACACCAATTGTGAATATATAGTTCCGTCAGACTTAAGTGGGCAAATTATACTTTTGAGTTTTATTTTCTTAAAACCAATGTTTCTGATACTAAATTTATAGGGTATGTATACAACAAGGCTGTCTTTGTTATAATTGTGAAATTTTGGTTTTATATCTTTTTCTACTTTTTCATTTTCAACAATTGCTTTTGGGCCATAATAATTCCAAACAAAAAAAAGCAGTAGTAGGATTAGTAATAAAGACACTGTCTTAAATGTGTTTTTTTTCATAATTAAATACAATGCATAAAAGTTGCTATCACTCAAATATAACAAAAAACGCCAAGCAAAGCCTGGCGTTATCATTTAGGGTAATATTACCTGATTATTTTTTCTTTGGAGTTTCAGGTTCGGCTTTGGTATCCATCATTTCCATCAGTTTCATTCCCAGTAAACCACTGATTCCGCCTTCAGAACCATTAGCCCCGGTAATTAAAACATCAGGTATTACTTTGATGTTACCTTTTCCGATTTCCTCTGTAACTTTGTATTTGGTAAAGTTGTCACCGCCCATTGCAGAAACCTGTAACTGGTAAGCTTCGGCAGTAGATTTACCAATTGCCATAATTTTTTCAGCTTCGGCCAAACCGGTTTTAGAGATTTTCTCAGCCTCCGCGCTGGCGTTTAGTTTGGTAGCTTCTGCCTGAGCACCAGCTCTTGCTTTGGTAGCTTCTGCCTCAGCATTAGCACGCATTTTTGTAGCTTCCGCTTCTGCATTAACATTGAGTTTCAAACTTGCAGCATCACCTTCTGCTTTCTTAACGGTAGCATCGGCGGTACGTTGTGCGATTTCTACGTTTTGCGAAGCACGTACAATTTCTTTCTGCATGTCGGCTATGGCAGTTTCTTTTTCCATTCCCTGACGTTGTTCTTGCGCCAGTTTTTGGGTTTGATAGGTTTTTTGTTCCTCTTCGGCCAACTTTCTATCAGTCAATGTCTTCATCAACGAATCTGGTGGCACGATGTCTCCAATTAAAGTATCGACAGCATTTACATTATATTCATCCAAAACCACTTTAATATGGTTTTTAGCTGATTCCTGACGTTCCTTACGCGTACTTAAGAATGAAATCACATCACTTTCCTGAGCGGAGTTACGGAAATAGTTACCTATTGTTGGTTCCAAAACCTGTGAAACCAGATTGGTCATGCTTCCAAAACGAGCAATCACTTTTGGTGCTTCATTTGCCGGAACGTGAATGATTTGTGATACGTCGAGATTGAATGGGAAACCGTCTTTAGAACGCACAGTAATTGTTGACAAGTTATGGTCTAAGTTATGTGCCTCACTACGTGCATCTGCCCAATTCAAAACCAAGTTTGTTGTTGGAACTGCTTCCAATTTGGTAGTGTACTTATTTAAAGCGTATTTTCCGGGTCCAAGTGGTTCCATCCAAACGCCACGTTGTCCCTTAGAAACAATATTACCATGTTTGAAATGCTCACCGGTTACGTCTTGTCCATCTTCACCAATATAAGAAATCACTACACCAACATAACCAATCGGTACATCCGTCATAGGATTTTGTTCAATTTGTATTGCCCATGTATTGATGTAATACGAACCTGCCAACATTACCTGTGGCTGTAATCCACGATTTCCGCCTTGTTCTAGGAATGAATCAAAATCCTGGAAGTTATTATGTCCGTCAACAAACTTACCGGCAATCTGGCCTAAAGGAATTGGTTCTCCGTCTAAAGCGGTTACCACACCAATCATATTTTCATAAATCTTAACCTGTTCTACAATAACTATTTCAAATAGAAATGTATTGATACGATAGGAACCAGTAGTGATAAAAGCCGTTTGTCGTCCTTTTTGACCACCATTGTTAAGGAAGGAAGTAGCGTCCTGAAAGTTGTCACTTTCCACTTTTCGGGCAAGGATACGCCCGGTTGGGATCTCCTTTCCGTCCTTACTCAATACCAATCCGATTTTTCCTTCGGGGATTATGGTAAAAGAAGTCATATCTATTGAATACTGCCATATCCATTTCATCCAATATAGACCAGGGGCAAGGGTTTGAGCCTGAAAACCGGCTTCACCTTTAGTGGCAATAATCCTTCCGTCAGGCAAGGATTTATCAGCTCCGAAGAGCACAAACTTTTTGGTTACTAAACCAATTTTATCTTCGGGAACGATTACCATTCCGAAGAAAACGCGCAATACAAATTTGTAGAGGACAATCGCCAATACAAGCACGATTATCCACCAATAAGATAAAATTCCATCCATTGTTATAAAAGTTTAATTAAAAATATCTTGTGATTTTTAGGTTATATCTAATAGAAAAATAAGTGAGGGTTAGTGTTGGAAGGTTTTCCATTTGATGAGACAACATCTTGCGTTATTTTGTACTATTTAGCTTTGATAAAAATCTCTTATTTTACGTAAGGCCATTTTAAATGTTACACTTTTTTAACAAAATTTTTTTGATTAAAATGTAAATGATTATAATTTAGATTATTAGACTACTTAGAAATTTAGACATCTTAGATGTCAATTGTTTTGAAATAAAAAACGTTGGGTATAACCCAACGTTAAAATGTCTTAATAAATCCTACTAGTTTAAGAAATTTATTCCTGCATCGTATGATAAACGTTCATCACATCATCATCTTCCTCAATTTTTTCCAATAGTTTTTCTACATCGGCAACCTGGGCTTCGGTTAATTCTTTTGTGATTTGCGGAATTCTTTCAAAGCCTGATGAAAGGATTTCGATACCACGGTTTTCCAATTCTTTCTGAATAGCTCCAAAGCTTTCAAAAGGAGCATACATTAGAATTCCGTCTTCATCATCAGCAAAGATTTCCTCAACGCCAAAGTCAATCATCTCAAGCTCTAATTCTTCAATATCCTGTCCGGCTGCCGGAATACGGAAGTTACAGGTATGGTCGAACATAAATTCCACCGAACCCTGCGTTCCCATGGTTCCGTTGCATTTGTTGAAATAACTTCTGATGTTGGCAACCGTTCTGTTATTATTATCAGTAGCTGTTTCAATTAATATCGCAATTCCGTGTGGAGCATAGCCTTCAAACAACACTTCTTTATAGTTTGCAGTATCTTTATCAGTTGCTTTTTTGATGGCACGTTCTACATTTTCTTTAGGCATGTTTGCCGACTTTGCATTTTGCATTACGGCTCTCAAACGCGAATTAGCTTCAGGATTCGGACCGCCTTCTTTAACTGCCATTACGATATCTTTACCAATACGTGTAAAGGCTTTGGCCATGGCAGCCCAACGTTTCATTTTTCTTCCTTTTCTAAATTCGAATGCTCTTCCCATTTCTAAGAATATTTTATGTTTTTATGACTGCAAAAGTAACTTATCCGTTGCAATTTCAAAAATTTGATTTTATTTTTTGTAGAAGGGCATTTTCACCACTTTGGCTGCCACTTTGTTGTTTCTGATTTGAATGAAGATTTCACTGTCGACAGCAGCGAATTCGATTTTTACATACCCCATTCCGATGCCTTTTCCAAGGCT
>DBIH01000022.1 GCA_002296885.1 Flavobacterium sp. UBA807
ATTATTGCTACGCAAAGGCCTTCTGTAAATGTAATTACAGGTATTATTAAAGCCAATTTCCCGGCTCGTATTGCGTTTAGAGTAACTTCAAAAATTGACAGTAGAACGATTTTGGATACACAAGGTGCAGACCAATTGATTGGCCGCGGAGATTTATTATATTCTAACGGAAATGACTTAGTGCGTGTGCAGTGTGCTTTTGTGGATACTCCCGAAGTAGAAAGAATTGTAGACTATATCGGAAGCCAGAAGGCGTATGCCAGTGCTTATTTGTTGCCAGAATATGTTGGCGAGGAAGGAAGCAGTGTAAATCTTGAATTTGATATCTCAGAAAGAGACAGCATGTTTAGGGAAGCTGCCGAAATAATTGTTACGGCTCAACAGGGTTCGGCATCATTATTGCAGAGGAAGCTGAAACTTGGCTACAACCGAGCCGGCAGATTGATTGATCAATTAGAAGCAGCCGGAATCGTAGGTCCGTTTGAAGGAAGCAAAGCGCGTACTGTAAATATAACAGACTTAGCTTCATTAGAACAATTTTTTACAAATGAACAAAACAATGCTTAAAATGAATAAAATAGTATCGATTGCTTTATTATTTTTGGTAACGCTTACTACGAATGCTCAGGATAAAAAAGCGAAAGAGCTGTTAGACCAAGTAACAGCAAAAATTAAATCGTACAACAACATTACCATCGATTTTAAATATACCCTGAACAACGCAAAGGAGAACATCAATAAAGAGAGTAAAGGAAACCTCGTGCTTGAAGGCAATAAATATGTGTTGAATTTTATGGGTGTAACCAAAATATACGATGGCAAAAAAAGCTATACCATCGTTCCTGAAGATGAAGAAGTTACCGTTTCAAACCTGAACGATTATGACGAGAAAGCCATTACACCTTCAAAAATGCTTACCTTTTTTAATAGTGGCTACAAATTTGCTTGGGATATTCTTCAGGATGTAAAAGGAAGAAAAATCCAGTACATCAAACTAACACCGACAAATACAAAAGACCAGCGAAAAGAAATACTGCTTGGAATAGATTCCCAGACCAAAACTATTTACAATGTTATTGAAGTGGGTAAAAACGGGACAAAAACCACGCTTACTGTTAATTCTTTTAAAACCAATCAGCCTTTATCAAAAAATCAGTTTACCTTTGTTGCCAGTAAATATCCAAATTACTACATCAATAAACTAGATTAAACTAGGTGTGAAAATACTTGACAGGTACTTATTAAAATCTTTCCTCGTTACATTTGCCTCGACTTTTGTAATTCTGTTTTTCATATTCGTACTTCAGGTAGTCTGGCTGTTCATCTCGGAATTAGCAGGCAAGGATTTGGATTTCATTTTAATTTTGAAGTTCCTTTTATTCAAAATGCCAAGTGTCTTCCCATTGGTATTACCATTATCCGTTTTATTGGCATCTATCATGACTTTCGGAAGCTTGGCCGAAAATTATGAATTTGCGGCAATGAAATCTTCAGGAATATCGTTGCAGAGAGCTATGCGAAGCCTCATTTATTTCATCTTCATACTAAGCCTTCTTGCCTTTACATTTGCTAACAATGTAATTCCGTATGCCGAATATAAATTTATCAACTTCAGGAGGAATATTGCTCAGGTAAAACCTGCAATGGCGATTGCTGAGGGTCAGTTCAGCCAGGTTGGGAGTTACAATATAAAAGTTGAAAAGAAATCGGGCGACAATGGTAAATTCCTTAAAGGAGTTACAATTCATGAATTATCTCCGGTTGGTGCAGGAAGCAATACCGTTATAAAAGCTAAAAGAGGAGAACTCATTAGTAGTGAGGATTCCAACATACTGAAACTCGTTTTAAAAGACGGCAACTACTACGAAGATATCATTCCAAAGAAATTTGAAGATCGTAATAAAGTTCCTTTTGCAAAAAGTGAATTCAAGCGTTACGTTATCAATATCGACTTATCTAAACTGAACAACACAAACCTTGATGAGGATCAGATTACAAACACCAATACGATGCTTAACGTTAACGAACTTAGGTATACGCTCGACTCATTACAGAAAAACTACAATAAAGATGTTGAATCAATTGCTGAAAATATAAATCAGCGTTCTATGATGAACAGTCCCGTTCTTTCAACCACTACAAATATGCCGAACCTTAGTAATTCTGATATTCTTCAGAACTTTAGCCCGGCAGTTAAAGCCCAAATCCTAAGAGTAGCAACCAGTACCATAGATGCAACTAACTTTACTCTTGAAAGTTCCAATTATGAGTTGGAAGACAAACGAAAAAACATCGACTTACACTGGATTGCCTTGTATGACAAATTTGTAATTGCTTTTTCCTGCCTGCTGATGTTCTTTATCGGCGCACCTTTGGGAGCTATCATTAGAAAAGGTGGTCTTGGATTACCTATAGTTTTTGCCATACTTATATTTATCATCTTTCACTTCATCAATACATTTGGGAAAAAAGTAGCGCAACAGGATGAATTGATGCCATTTTTAGGCTGTTGGTTATCTACAATAGTACTGGCTCCATTAGCCATATTGCTTACAAAGAAAGCTACTGCTGATAAAGGATTTGAATTTAACTTTGATTGGTTTACCAACATGTTCACACGCTTCTTTCCTGAAAAAACGGAAGAGCCTGTGCTTGCATTAGAAACGGTTAATGTAGCAGAGGCCAAGCATTATCTGGAAGAAATTGAAGAAAAAGCAGCTCCTGTAAGTAAACCTGTCGAAAAGGTAAAAAAAGCTCCTGAGAAAATTGAAGCGGTTGCTTTAGCAACTACCAATTTTGAATACAAAAGATATAGCATTATTGCACTTGTTTCTAATTTAGTGCTGTTAGCTGTTCTTATATCGGGGATTTTAGAAGGAACATTACTGCTGGTGGTTAGTATAGTTCTGGCTATTGTTTTTTATGCTTCCCTGATTAAATCACAATTGGCATTAAAAAAGATTTCAGATTTCCATGAAAAAACTATCGATATAAATTTGATAACAATCTTATTAGGCGGGTTTCCTTTCTTTATTTTGTTTTATTTCTATAATAGAAATTTTCTAAAAGAAATTTTATCAACACACAACACAACATCAGTCTGATGAATACAACTAAAATACAACTCAACACTATTGAAGAAGCCATCGAAGACATTCGACAAGGCAAAGTCATAATAGTAGTTGATGATGAAGACCGTGAAAATGAAGGTGATTTTTTGGCGGCAGCCGAAAAGGTAACTCCTGAAATGATCAACTTTATGGCAACACACGGAAGAGGATTAATCTGCGCTCCTTTAACCGAAAAGCGATGTGTTGAATTAGAGCTTCATTCAATGGTAAAGAACAATACCGATCATATGGAAACTGCTTTTACCGTTTCTGTAGATTTAAAAGGACATGGCGTTACGACTGGAATCTCAGCTTCGGATAGAGCTAAAACGATATTAGCTTTAATGAATGAAGATACCAAACCTTTTGATTTAGCACGACCGGGACACATTTTCCCACTCATAGCCAAACAAGGCGGTGTGTTGAGAAGAGTTGGACATACTGAAGCTGCCATCGATTTTGCAAGGCTCGCCGGATTCAAACCAGCCGGAGTGATTGTTGAAATTATGAATGAAGATGGCTCTATGGCACGCTTACCTCAACTTATTGAAGTCGCTAAAAAATTCGATTTGAAATTAGTCTCGATTGAAGATTTAGTCGCTTACAGAATGCAGCACGACAGTCTTATTGTGAAAAAAGAAGATTTTGAAATAGAAACCCGTTTCGGAACTTTTCGTTTGCGCGCTTATCAGCAAACTACAAACAGACAGGTTCATTTAGCATTGACTAAGGGCAGTTGGAATTTAGGTGATCCTGTGCTTACACGAATCAATTCAACTCAGGCCAATAATGACATACTGAATACTTTATCGACAGCAATGGATAAAAAACTTGATGATGTATTCAATCGAATCATACAGGAAGAGAGAGGTGCTGTATTATTTATCAATCAGGAAGTAGATTCTTCAGACCTGTTAAACAGGTTGACCGAATTGAAACATTTACAGGCCGAAGGCAATTTTAAAGTACCCCAGATAAAGATGGATGTCAGAGACTTTGGTATCGGTGCCCAGATATTACATGATATTGATATTTCAAAAATTCGTCTTATTTCTAATACCACTCAGGCAAAACGTGTTGGTATGATTGGATATGGCCTGGAGATTATAGAATATGTAGCGTATTAAAAAAACACTTTCGTTAAGTAAACCGCAGTTATTGAAACAAATAGCAGCAAAGCAAAAAAATAAGCTGATATTTTAATCAAAATCTTTTTGCAAAACGAAAAAGGTTGTTATATTTGCAACCGCATTTGGCCCTTCGGCTTCGCTCAGGTGACAGATGCTCGACTTATTGGAAGAATGGCAGAGTGGTCGATTGCGGCAGTCTTGAAAACTGTTGACTGTAACAGGTCCGGGGGTTCGAATCCCTCTTCTTCCGCAAAGAAAAACCGATTAGGAAACTAATCGGTTTTTTTATTTCAGGAACATCAAGAGTTTACTCTTGAAAGCGATTTGGAAATAAAAAAAACAAAGTCATGAAGTGACTTGTGGTTTCTTTGAACAGGATTTCCATTTCGGGAACTCCGAAGGTAATCCCTTAACATTAAAAGAGATGAATTATTTATATTTCTGTCATCAATAATAATCTAATTATAACTGTCAACTTTTACCTGATTTTAGAAAGTGACTATAATCATTTTATCTGTTAGTCATTTAACTCAAATTTGTTTCATTAATCGAAAAGAATATGAAAGGCGATTTGGTTGTAAAACAGCAGATTCAAAAAGCACTAAGGTCAAATTATCTTCTTAGTGATGCGGATATTACTATTGACGTTGTTGATGGTAGTGTGCTATTGGGTGGATTCGTCGATAAATACAACAAAAAGGAACTTGCAAAAAAAATAGCCAAAGAAGTACAGGGTGTAAAAAACTGCATTGAAAAAATTGCAGTAACCCTTGATGAAAATGACAAACGCAGTGATATTGAAATAGAATCTGATATTATCCGACAATTCAGAAAAAACTTTGGCAATTCGCATGAAGAAATAAAAACCATCGTCAGCAATGGAAATGTATGGATTGAAGGCAGGGTAAAATGGAAATACCAAAAGGACCTTGCCAAAGAGTGCATCGTTGATGTTACGGGAATCATCTCAATAGAAAACAACATTTCATTACCCGAAAAGCAAGAGCCTCAAATTGATGAAAAAAATATATTTGCTGCTATTTATGGCAACCCAACTATTACTACTGATATAAAAATTGAAATCATTGGTAACAGAGTCGTACTGAAAGGTGTTGTTCTTAATGTTGAGCAGAAAAACCTTGTAACGAGTCTGGTCCGAAACGTTCCGGGTGTCCGTGAAATAGAAAACTTCCTGATAATTGGAAAGTCGTTTTAACCTTGACAACAATTACTTATCCATTCAAATGAGCTCAAATCCGGCTAACAAAAATTATAAGCACTCCTCTTTTGAAATGAGTTTCTTCGAATGGTTCATTATTTTTACAATAGCCACAGGTATCATTGCACTTGAACGATTTACATCTGTTTACATTAATAGATCATTCGTCAGGCTAATACTTTATACGATATCGGCTTCATTATTTTCTTTTTGGATTGGGTGGATTTTTTTTGGTTTCAAGGCTGTCCGAAAGCGAAAAATCATTTTCCTGACTGTAGCAGGTTTGTGTGTATTAAAAGCCTATTTGACTTGGGGTGGTGATTGGAAAACACAGACTATTCTTTATGCCAATAAACTTGACGAATCCAAAACAATCGAATTTCAGATGCGTGGCGACTGGTATGCCTTTGGATATAAAAAAAGGATAGTAGAACGAAAAAAAATCATCCCTTTTTTGGATTATATAACTGATGTTGATACGATGAAAATCGATAAATCATCATGGAAACGCATAGACAAAAAAGTCAATGAATTAAAGCTT
>DBIH01000107.1 GCA_002296885.1 Flavobacterium sp. UBA807
TGGCTGTTACCGTAGCGGGTGTCCCCGAACATACAGGCGGAGCCGTTACCGTTACCGTTGGCATTGGATTTATAGTTATGGTTACAGTTGAAGTATCTGTAGCACACAAAGCAGATGAAACTGTATAAGTAAACACATAAGGACTTCCTGCCAAAGTCATTGTTGAAGGATCTAATGTTCCCTGAAAACCATTCGTAGTTACAATTGGCCCTGTCCAAACACCTGTATTATCAGGAGTTCCTCCTAATAAATTAAACAAATCAAATGGAGCTGTAGTCGGGACATTGTCTATACAAATACCTTTAGCGCCGTCATTTCCTGCATCATTTGGCTCATAAATATTTACTAAAACATCTAATCTGTCACTACTTTCACAAGGTGGATCAACGGTAGTTGCATAATAATGTTGACCATTTATCAATGGTGTTGACAAATCTAAAGGAACACCAAAAGTAGAAGTTAAATACCAATTATTATTTCCTGAAGCTACTAAATCGCCAACTGTTGGGGGTGCTCCTGAATGGCAAAATTCCTGAACAGCATTTCCTGTAGGCACAGGAACTATTCCGACATTTACAAACAACTGCAATCTGGAGCTTTCACATCCTGTGTCAGGATTTGTCTGACTTATATAATAAATAGTGTTATCTGATAAAACTGCATTAGGCGAAATCGCTGTACCTCCTGAAGGAACCGTATACCATTTTAAGCCTACACCATTTATAACAAATTGAGGGTTGGATGGTGTAGCTAAACTAGCATTAGTAACACAAACCCCCTGAAAGTTTGCTCCGGTTGGCGCAGCATAAATAGTAACTACAACACTCTGTCTGGTTCCGCAAGTCCCAGTATTGTCATCGGCAAAATAATCTTCACCATTAGACAAACCTGTAGAATTTGATAACGCAGTAGTTGAAGTAGCAGTTGCGTACCATTTTATACCACCTCCATTATCAGTAGCCTGAAGACTAGCAATTGTAGGTGACTGAACATCACAAAATGACTGGTTGTGATTTGCCACTGTAGGACATTGAGAATATACAGTGCTATTGTACCCAAAAATAGATACTAATAAAGCAAAATAGGGAAAATAGTTTTTAACAAGAGTAGTTATTCTCATAAGCAAATCAATTTTTAAACAATTCTTTACTGTAGACGTCATTATCTTTCATCATAAATTGATATTGGGACAGTATTCACCTAAGCAAAAAAAGCTTCCACTATATTACTCATTATAACAGTGGGAGGAATTGACTTATTAAAATGTTATAAACAAATTAATCAACATTATTAAGAGAGATACTAATAAACGAAATTAATTTATCTATTTAAAAATGAGAGATTTATAATAATAAAAAAAATATATTTGAAGTTATTAATAATTTTAAACATTACTTAAAAATAAAAAATTGTTAATAAGTTCAAATCGAATTACGAACCTATTAACAACTAAATGTTAAAATTATGTGAATTAAAATTTTATCCCCTGAATATCTTTTGAAGCTGATTCAAAGTCCGAAATAATCTCATCAATAATTTCCTTAGCCGATTTAATTTCGTGAATCAATCCTGCAATTTGACCAATTTCAAGCTCACCTTCAATTAAATCACCTTCAAACATTCCTTTCTTTGCTCTTGCTCTTCCTAAAAGTGCTTTCAAATCTTCTGTTGACGGACAATTTGCATATAAGTTTTGCACATCATTGTAGAATTTATTTTTTATCAGTCGTACCGGAGCCAATTCCTTTAATGTCAACTGGGTATCCCCTTCTTTTGTGTTAAGAATGGTTTGTTTGAAATTTTCATGCGCTGAACTCTCGTGGGATGCTGCGAACCTTGATCCCATTTGAACGCCATCAGCACCAAGAATCATTGCTGCCAACATTCCTTTGCCCGTAGCAATACCGCCGGCTGCAATTAACGGAATATTGATATTTTCCTTCACCATTGGAATTAAAGTCAACGTAGTGGTTTCTTCTCTCCCGTTATGCCCTCCTGCTTCAAAACCTTCAGCAACGACTGCGTCTACTCCCGATTCCTGAGCTTTTAAGGCAAATTTTGAACTACTCACAACATGCACAACAATTATCCCTCTTTCCTTAAGGTAACTCGTCCATGTTTTCGGATTTCCAGCGGAAGTGAAAACAATTTTTACTTCTTCTTCAATAATAATCTGAATAATTTCCTCAATATTTGGATACAACATTGGAACGTTTACCCCAAAAGGTTTGTCAGTAGCCATTTTACATTTCTGAATATGCTCCCGCAAAACATCCGGATACATAGAACCCGCACCTATCAAACCTAACCCTCCTGCATTACTTACTGCACTTGCTAATTTATAACCACTATTCCAAATCATTCCTCCCTGAATGATTGGATATTTTATATTGAAAAGTTGGGTGATTTTATTCATTAATTTTTAATAATTTTTCCAGATTGGACAATCGAATTACTTTCTATTTTATAGAAATAAATTCCTGAATTTAATTCCTCAAGTGAAATTGATTGAGTTGTATTTGAAATTACAATTTCTTTTATCTTTTGTCCAAGTGCTCCATAAATGGTAAGATTTGCATTTTCAAAACCATCCGGAAACACAAATGACATAACATTCTTTACAGGGTTTGGATAGACCATAAAAACTGGATTTACATTAGAAGTCATACTCAATCCATTAGTCAAAGCTAATTGAAAATCAGGGATACCATAACCATACTGCATATTTGGGTTAGCAAACCTATCGGCGGATTGTTTTACTAAACTTACGATTTGCTGATTAGTTAAACTTGGTAAAGCCTGCCAAAAACTCGCAATCATTCCCGCCATAATCGGGCAGGAAAAAGAAGTTCCGCTTGCCGTTTGAACAGTACCACCTGTATTGGCAACAACTGAAGATTGACCCTGAGCCATCACATCCGGTTTTATCCTTCCGTCAAAAGTTGGCCCAACAGAACTAAAATTAGCATAAGACCTATCGGATTTAACAGCACCTACAGCTAATACATTATTTGCTTCAGCCGGAACACCTATATGATTATATGGTTCACTACTACTTCCTGAATTTCCTGCACTTGCAACAACTATCATTCCTTTGCTAAAAGCTATATTAGCACCCTTTGAAGCAAATGCAGCATCTCCGGTAAAATCATCATAAATATGTCCATAGTTTGGATTATCAAAATCATAGTAACCCAATGATGTCGATATAATATCTGCCCCTAACCTATCGGCTTCTTCAGCAGCCTCAACCCAATAGCTTTCTTCAACAGGGCTTTCCTGACTTACATCTTCAGTCACAAAAAGATAATATTGAGCATCGGGTGCGGTACCAACCAATTCTCCATCAACATAACCACCCATACAGGAAAGTGTCATGGTTCCGTGGTAGTGCAATGAATAAACATCTGTGCTTTGACTTACATAATTGTAACCTCCTAAAATTTGGTTATTATCAAATAAACGCTGAAAAGGTGAAGTTGAATCAACATTTATAAAACCGGAATCAAGTACGGCAATTATTTTGCCAGTTCCTGTAAATCCTGCCTGATGCAGTAAATCTCCGTTCAGCATCTGAATTTGATTACCGGAATTACCATAATTAAAATTGGCAGTAACATCCATCTGTTTGTTAACCGGAGTGATTATTCTCGGAATTGGCCGCTTTGAATTCAGTGAAACATCTGCAAAATGAACATGGTTTACATATGGCAATGAAGTTAATGCATTGATGTTGTCAACACTTCCTATAATGTGAAGGCAATTCATCCATTTAGATTTTGCCATTACAGTTATACCAGTTGCCGCAGTAATCCCATCGATGTATGGCTGATAAATGGGCACATCATTTTCACTCAATGCAATTCCCTGATGAGTTCTTCTATCTAATGCTCTCTGTGTGAGAAAATTTATAGGTGTGCTCAGTTGGGTCGCTGCATCAGGCTTATCATTAAAATAAACCCAGGCATCTTCCTGAGAATATCCGCTAAAGCTTAAAAGAAAAAAAGCAATAAAGTAAAGTTTGTTCATAGCATTCACTTTTTGGAAATGCTAATTTATGAAATTACTCCAGAACCAACTAATTCATCCCCAATATTCCAGGCTACATTTCCTTCGGCAGTCGCTTTGCTCGTGTGAAATTAAAAGGAGGAAGCCCTGTGGGCTTCAGGTATCGCTTTTTTGATAAAAATACAATGTGCTTCAGCTATGAAATTACCCCAGATCCTACCAACTCATCCCCAATATTCCATGCTACGAATTGTCCCTCAGTAATTGCAGATTGTGGCTCGTCGAAAACAACATATAATCCACTTTCAAATTGATACAAAGTTGCTTTTTGCAATTCCTGACGATAACGGATTCTGGCCATAACTTGTAAAGTTTCTCCGTTTTTCAGTGTTAAATCTTCGCGTATCCAATGAATCTCTGAAGGCTGTACCCGCAACGTTTTTCTGAATAAGCCCGGATGACTTGCTCCCTGGCCCGTGTAAATCGCATTTGATTTTACATCTGTTTCGATAATGAAAAGCGCTTCTTTTGTTCCGCCAACATTTAATCCTTTTCGTTGCCCAATGGTGAAGTAATGTGCGCCCTGATGTTTGCCTACAACTTTTCCGTTTTCAGGAACATAAGAAATTCCCCTTGCTTCAAAAGCCAACTGTTCTTCTAAGGAATCGAACTTAGGCTGTTCCTGTTTGTATATTGGATTAATTGCATCAATTTCATATATCAAACCTTCTTTTGGTTGCAATTGCTGTTGTAAAAATTCGGGCAAACGCACTTTTCCGATAAAACATAATCCCTGCGAATCTTTCTTTTCGGCTGTAACCAAATCCAATTGCATTGCAATTTCACGAACTTGAGGTTTCGTTAATTCTCCTATTGGAAATAATGATTTGGCTAATTGCTCCTGTGACAACTGACAAAGGAAATACGACTGATCTTTGTTAGCATCTTTACCTGCAAATAATTGATAAACCGGTTTTCCATTAACTTCAATTTCACCTTTACGACAATAATGTCCCGTTGCCACATAATCTGCCCCAAGCGATAAGGCAATTTTCATAAAAACATCAAACTTGATTTCGCGATTACACAATACATCAGGATTTGGAGTTCTCCCCTGTTCGTATTCGTTAAACATATAGTCAACGATTTTTTCTTTGTATTGTTCGCTTAAATCAACTGTTTGGAAAGGAATTCCGAGTTTTTCAGCAACAAGTAATGCATCGTTGCTGTCTTCGAGCCATGGACATTCATTGGAAATGGTAACCGAATCGTCGTGCCAGTTTTTCATAAACAGGCCAATGACTTCGTAGCCTTGCCCCTTCAAAAGATAAGCAGCAACACTCGAATCAACACCACCAGAAAGTCCAACAACAACTCGTTTCATCTTATTGCAAAAAAATTTAACTCCGTTCCGTTCGGCCATTCTGACCTCGGGTGCGCAAAGTTACCGCAAATTCTGTAAAATATTAATGTTCAATATCAGTTAAAACAATTCGGACGTAAGCAAAACTTATTTACCTGCCCAATTTGGCTTTGATTTCTTCGTCAGTATCATTGTCGTGCTTTTCTTCGGGTTTGATTTCAATTTTGACATCTGCCTGATTAGGCATATTAGGTTTGGTGAATTTGATATTCTGAAAATTCATATTAACATCTTTCAACTTTCCTTTTTCAAGGATTTTCCACATCCCAACTTTTTTCCCGTCTTTAAAATTCCCTTGTCCAGCTAATTGATTATCAGCGTTTTTAAAAGTAGCCAATCCGTCATATTCACCATTTTTATAATTGGATTCTTCTAGTACAACTCCGTTTTCGGCATAACTTTTATATTTCCCTTCTTTGATTCCGTTTTTATAATTGGTTTCTTCGGCAATTTTTCCGCTTAGATAGAAAACTTTTCTAACACCTTCTAATTTCCCATTAACATAATGTTCGAGCGTCATTATATTTGGCGAATTCTCATGGTAATATTTCCAGTCACCTTCATATTGTCTGTTGACTACTTTGCCTTCGCTTACCTTGTTGTTCTTTTGATTGTAAAAAATAGTATAACATGAATTGTCTTTTGAATTAAATTCTCTTGTGGCAATCACGGTTCCTGCTTTGGTATCGTCGAAAAATTTAAACATCCCCACTTCTTTTCCATGCTCAAAAGTGCCTTCATATCTTGGTCGTTTTGACTCTTTATAAATACCTTTCCACAAACCGTGTTTTTTACCATTTGCATCAAGCTTATTGATGTCTTGGCCAAAGCATAAGTTGGTTAAAAGCAATACAATCAAAATCTGTCTCATTCTTATTATTTTTAGTATAACGTAAAATTGCGGCGTTTAGTATTCAAAAATCGTTCTAAAAATTAGGAACCTAATTCCAACGCTCTATCATTGGCCGCTTTTACAGCGTCGATTATTGTTCTTTCCAAAACTCCTTTTTCAAAAACGTGCAATGCTCTTTCAGTCGTTCCTCCTTTTGAGGCCACTTTGGCAATCCATTGTTCATTTGATAATGAATAACTATTCTGAATGGCAACTGAACCCATGAAGGTTTGATTGACAAGTAATTCAGCTTCGGATTCATTAAACCCTAAATCGACTGCTGCTTTAATCATCGACTGCATGAAATAAAAGACGTAAGCTGGACCACTTCCCGAAATTGCAGTCGCGGCATCAATCAGTTTTTCGTTTTCGACATAGACTGATTTTCCGGTAGTATTAATTAAATTTTGAATAATGAAAAGTTCTTTCCTGTCAACATTTGCAGAAGCTGTAAAAACAGTCATTCCCATTCCAATCTGTGTCGGAATATTTGGCATCGAACGAACAACTTTTGAACATGAAAGCTGCGATTCCAGTTTGGAAATTGTGATTCCGGCCATGACCGAAAACAGGATTTGGCTGTCTTTCAAAAAGGGTTTTATTGATTTTGCCAAAACTTCAAAATCCTGAGGTTTTACCGCTAAAATGACAATGTCAAAATCGCTGATTTTTTCATTTGGAATATGCGAGAAATTAGCTTTTGGAATACTGCTTTCAGCAGTTGTGAAATTTTCATTCCGAACCAAAACAAAAATATCTTCAGGTTTTATAAATCGGGAGCTTATAAAACTGTTCGCATAGGTTTTACCCATGTTTCCGTAACCTACAATTAAAACTTTCATCTTTCTTAAAATTAA
This sequence comes from Flavobacterium sp. UBA807, assembly GCA_002296885.1. Taxonomy (GTDB): domain Bacteria; phylum Bacteroidota; class Bacteroidia; order Flavobacteriales; family Flavobacteriaceae; genus Flavobacterium. The sequence continues at coordinate 7,181 of DBIH01000107.1, forward strand.
AAACCCTGTTTAAAGATAGATTTTTAAACAGAGTTTGTAAATGTTTTATTAAACTATTATTTCTTTTTGTTTTGTTGTTGAAGTCTTTTTTGCTCTTCAGCCTGCTCCATCATTTCGCGCATTTTTCTCTGGAATTTCCCCTCTGTTTTTGGCTTTGCTTTATTTTCCTGAATTTGGGCGTGGATTTTTTCGCTGTCGATGAAATACTTCTTGATAACCAACATGATTCCAATCGTAATCAGGTTGGAAATAAAGTTATACAAACTCAATCCGGAACCATAACTGTTGAAGAAAATCAACATCATCACCGGTGAAACATAAATCATGACTTTCATGATTTTGGCCATGTCCGGCATTCCGTCCTGTGGTGGCTGTGACATTGCCTGATCACCTGAAGTCATTTTCATGTAGAAGAAAATCGCTATTGCCGCCAAAATCGGAAACAAACTCACGTGGTCACCATATAACGGAATGTTGAAAGGTAGTTTAAAAATCTGGTCAAACGATGATAAATCATCTGCCCAAAGAAAACCTTTTTGTCTCAATTCAAATGCCGATGGAAAGAACTGGAACGAAGCATACATGAACGGAATCTGTATCAATGCCGGAATACAGCCAGCCATTGGATTTACTCCCGCTTTGTTATATAATTTCATCGTTTCCTGTTGTTTTTTCATCGGATCTTTTTTGAATTTTTCTCCAATTTCCATAATCTCAGGACGCAGTACTTTCATCTTTGCCTGAGACAAAAATGACTTAAAAGTAATTGGCGACATTGCCAGTTTTATCAAAATCGTAAAGATGATAATTGCAATTCCCAATGCCATAAATGAACTTAAGAATCCAAATAACGGGATGAAGATAAACTTGTTTATCCAACCAAAGATTCCCCAACCAAGCGGAACAATTTTTTCAAGGTTTCTGTCGTAACTTTTTAATGTTTTGTAATCGGTTGGACCGAAGTACCAATTCATCTTATAATCCAACTCACCATTGCTGAACGCCAACGGAACATTAGTTTTGAATTGTTTGGTGAAAACCGTATCAACTTTTGCATCATTTACCAAATTGTCTGATTGCAATTTTGACGTTTCAAATGGTGTTTTTGTCAATAAGATAGTAGAGAAAAAATGCTGTTTGTAAGCTATATAAGCAACCTTGTTCGGAGTTTCTTCTTTGTCTTTCCCCTGGCCAACATAGTTATCCTTCCCGTCTTCATATTCATATCTAATATCCGCAAAACGATTTTCATAAGTGACGCTTTTTTCGTTTCTGTAGGTTTTTAAATCCCATTGCAAATCAATTGGTTTGGAAGTATTTAAAACCGAATTCAATCCTTGCGAACGCACATCAAAATCAACTAAATACTGATTTGGTGCTAAAACATATTTGTATTCCA